>JAGQQQ010000088.1 GCA_020426125.1 Planctomycetaceae bacterium | reverse complement strand
AGGTCAGCGAACTCTCGATGATGCCGGAAGAACTCGAAAAGCTGGTCACCCCCCAAGAACTCGCCGACTTGTTTGCGTACCTCGCTCTCGACAAGCCGCCGACGGATCCCGAAGCCAAGATCCTCCCCGGTGCGCCAACGCCGAAAGCAAGGTGATTCAGCAAGATCTCCGCAGACCAGATCTCGATCGTGTCATCCAGCGAATCGGAAAACACACTTTGCATCGCAGATGGTGCGACGCGCTCCCCTTATTGCGAACTTCCTGATATCAGCGGATTGCTCGTTGAAGGATGTTGCTTGTGATTCGTTGAACGCGCGAATCCGGTCCATGGGGCCGGGACCAATGGGACCACGGCAACATATGTCCGGGGGGACTGGACAAGTCCTGGCACCAGAAGATCGTCGATGCATTGAAGACGAAATTCCCCTTCGGACCGGGATAGATCGTCGCCGTCCATTGTTGGGGATTCACGCCTCCTTGGAGCGCCGTTCCGGCGGCGACGATTTCCAAGCCGGGTATGTCCGCTGGGGGATCTCCATGGTATTCCCAGCCAATCAGTCCAGGGATGCGGTCCCCTTTCTTCATCCCGGTCCCCGCGAAAATCCAATGGTCCGGAAGGGCGCAGATCCAGTCGCCGCCCCCATTGACGGGATCCACATTTCTGGATCCCATCAGGTAACCCTCATCCGGACCGCGGAACGGAAAGGGGCCGTGGTCCCGTTCCCGATCGACAGCATACTTGTAGTCACCTCCGTAGGGACCGCCACGAAACATGATTCGGTTCTCGCGGCCATCGAATCCGGCCCGAAGCGGCGTGACCCAACAGACCGAGTTCCCGCTGAAGAACAGGAGATTGACCCCGGAGTCCCGCATCTTCACGACGCTCTCATATTGGCGAATGTCCCAGTATTCATCGTGACCGACCGACAGAAACGACTTGCAATTCAGGCCATGATCCGCCGACAGCATGTCACTATTGGAACAGTAGGTGACGTCATACCCTTCTTTTTCCAACCAATATGCGAAGGGAAACTCGAAGCAGAGCCACTCGCCCGAGCCGATCGACTGCGGATTATCATAGATCTGCGCGTATTTCGCGTAAGGCCTATCGAAACTGACGTCGGCCCAAGGCCCCTGATTCCCCTTCGGGTGCGTGTAAACGGAATACTTGTCCGGCCACCGATTGTAGGCTTGCCAGGTGTTGTCGGAACATTGAAAGAGGATGTCGGCCGGCCGGTCATCCTTAACGATGAAGACAACGTAACTTTGCCAGTATCCGTGGCCGGTGCCGTCGTCGAGGGTCGTCAGTCGGCCGAGATAAACTCCGCTTGTCCAGTCATCTGGGATTGTGAACGAGACCGCCGGATTCCATCGGCATTCATACAGGCTCTTTTCACCCATTTCCGGATCGGGTTGCGTCTCCCCGTCGAAGGGCCCCAAAGTCTTCATCAGCCGCGCCCCGGCCCCGTCGTAATAGCCGGTCCGAAAGATCTCAATCTTGAACTTCCGCGGAGGATTCGTCGACACCATGATGTCAATGACCTCACCCGCCGCGACGCTTTGGCGCGAACAATAACCCTCGATCCAGGGGGAACGATATCCCGACCCATCCACACGGACGCGAGTCAACTGCCAATCATGGGATCCGGGATGGCGATTCTCTGCCTGGATCGGATTATCCGATGTCTTTGACTCAAGGGGCAGCTTCTGCGGCTCATCCGCCCGGATTGGGAGGGAAGACAGCCCCAATGACCCTACAAGCGCGGCTTTCATGGCCTCGCGGCGACTCCATTGATTCGATCGTCCCGTTGACATGGTCAATTCCGATTGCTGTTGGGGGATACTTCACTTCCACACTGGGATCGTGGCTGCCTGAACACGTTTCCGGAATTCTCTCATATCTCAGGGCCGGACGTCGAGTGAATCCTTCCTTCTGGCATCCCCTGATCGGAGATGTGAAGTCTTTCGGAGCCGAGCCAGTCCACTGAGTGCCCCTCGTGCATAAGGGGATGACATTCATTGCACAGACAAGTTCTTCCGCGAGAATTTTCAGACTCATCGAATGCCCGCCGATGACAAGGCTTGGGAACGCCGCGAGAAGGACGGTTCCGTTCGCAAACGAGCGACGGCCCACTGAACCCCGTCAGCATCTTTCAGGAGGCAACTATGACGTGATCGGACCTGAAGAGAAGAAATGAACTTCCCCAGAAAAGTCGTCGATGGGAATCCAGTCAACGACATTGGGGATCGGCTGGCCTACGCACGCGGCGGAAAACCCGCACACGACTAAGAGTGTTTTGAGCCAGATGATCCGTCTGGATCGATCCTGCCGTTCCCCCGAATGGCACATCGAGTGACCCTCATTCGGTGCAACGACAAAGCAGCAACCGAATCATTACTTCGAGGGCGATTGCGAAGACTCGATCTGTCCGATCTTGTCTCGAAGTTCGGCCGCGAGTTCGTAGCGTTCCTCCTCAATCGCCGCACGGAGTTCGTTGCGGAGGCGGATCAGTTCATGCTGCTGACGGCTGGTCTCAGAGACTTTCGGAGGGATCTTGCCGACATGCTGGGTTTCTCCCCCATGAATACTTTCCAGCAGGGGGATGAGTTCATGACGAAAGACCTCATAGTCGCGGGGGCAGCCGAGGCGACCCTGGCTGCGAAACTCCTTGAAAGTGATCCCACAATCGGGGCAAACCTGCGTCGAGTGAATGTCGGTTTTCTCGTCGTCTTCCTCCCCAATGTTCGTGGGAAGGCTGGCTGGGAATTCATCGGGAACTCCACCCACTTCAACGGTGCTGAGATACTCCTTCGCGCAGTTCTCGCACAGGTGCAGAGAAAGGGATTTTCCTTTCTTCAACTCCGTAATGTGCAAAGTGGCCTGCTTCGTACATCTCAGGCATTTTTTCACAAAGCTTCTCCATCGAGCGAACTTCAAACGTCATGCCATTTTATGACGCTGTTTGAACGTGTCAATTCCCGAGACGATTCGCGACGCACTTCACAGTGCGCCGCGAAACGGTCGTCAGTTTCCGTCGAGAGTCGAAAAATCGATGATCTCAATCTCTTCGGGAATAATCTCCTGAACGTTGGTCCGCTGGCTGGTCTTCACCCCCTTGCCGCCGCGTGAGGTCACAGAGTATTTCATCTGGCCGAAGCTGAGTTGATTGCCGTTGTCGTTAATGACCTTCAGGGTGTCACTCGGTCGAGAGAGGCGTTTGGCTCCGAGGACAATGTCGTCCTTCTCGACCAGTTTGAGTCCGCGGACTCCCTTCCCCGGGCCGGACAAAATGGGGACGTCCGTCACAGCGAAGTGAATCAAGCGGGCGGCCCGGGAAACCAAGAAGATCGTATCCTCCTCATTCACAATCTCTACGTGGACCACGCGGTCCCCGTTTCCGAGGCGGCAATACTTTCGACCGGTCTTGGTCGAGGCGGTTCGATAGGGACTCAACGAGACCCGCATCACCTGTCCGCGTGCCGTCGCGATAAACAGATAAGGAGACGGCGGAAACTCTTCCCATTCGACATCCTCGGGCGTGAACCGCGAATCCGTACTGATGGCCGCGACGATGTTCGCCCCGTCCTTCATTTTGACGTGCTTCGCGAGTGGTTCGCCATAACCGGTCGAGGGGGGAATCTGATCAATGGGCAGCGTGAAGGCGACGCCATCGCTGGAAAAGAAGATCATGTGGTCGAGCGTCGTTGCCGGGTAGATCCCCTGGACGCGTTCCCCCTCGCGGACGCGGAGTTTGTCGACAGCCGAAATCTTCCCCACGCGACGAACCCAACCTTCTGACGTGAGGACGATATTCGTGTTCTCGCGGACGATATACGCCTGCGGATCAAATTCTTCGATTTCCTCCGAAGAGCCGAGAGCGGTCCGCCGTTTATCGGCGAAGGTCTCACCCACCTCGTTCAGTTCGCCCTTGACTTCGTTCCAAAGCTTTTTGTCGGAGGCGAGAATCTTCCGAATCCGATCGGCCTCCTTTTCCTTTTCCTCAAGCTCTTCCTTGATGCGTCCAATTTCGAGGCTCGAGATGCGGTACAGTTGGAGTTCCAGAATCGCGTTGGCCTGAATTTCGTCTAAGGGAAACGCTTTGACGAGCTTTTCGCAGGCGTCCTGCTTGCCGTCGCTGTTACGGATGATCTTGATGGCTTTATCGAGACCATCGAAGACGATGACGAAGCCTCGCAGAATATGGATCCGCTTTTCGAGTTGAGCGAGTTGGTACTCAAACCGCTTCCGCACGACCTGGAATCGGAAGTCGAGAAAGTGCCCAAGCATTTCGACGAGATTGCAGCGACGCGGGACCAGCACGGCATGTTCATCGGGAACCAGGCAGGTGGCGTTGTACGCGAAGTTGTCCTCCAGCCGGCTGTGCTTGTAGAGGTACGCCATTACGGTGTTCGGGTCGGTCCCCGGTTTGATCTGCAGGACGATTCGAAGCCCCGTTTCGCCGTCGGACTCGTCGTCCACATCGACAAGCTGCGGGAGTCGACGGGAGTCGCGGATCTCCGCGAGGGCACTGACCAATGGACCGGTCTCAACGCCGTAGGGGATGGAGTTGATCACCAGCCGCGTGGGAATTTCCTTGCGGCCTTCTTTGTCAAACTGCCACTCCGCTCGGACCTTGATCGATCCTCGCCCTTCTTCGTAGGCGGTGCGAAGCTCCTTGCGGTCGGTGACAATGCGTCCGCCCAAGGGGAAATCCGGGCCTTTGATGTATTTCATCACCTGAGCGACGGTCGCCTCGCGGTTGTCAATGAGAAACTCGCAGGCTTTGATGACTTCGCCGAGATTATGGGGCGGAATGTTGGTCGCCATCCCCACCGCGATCCCCTGGACCCCGTTGACCAGCAAGTTCGGGAACTGAGACGGCAACACGACCGGTTCATTCCGGGACGCATCGTAGGTCGGACGCATGTCGACGGTATCGTACCGCAAGTCGTCCATCAGCCGTTCGGCGATGCGGGTTAGTTTCGCTTCCGTGTACCGGTCAGCCGCCGCTGGGAGGCCCATGATGTTGCCGAAGTTGCCCTGGCCATTCACCAAGTGCATTCGGTAAGTGAAATCTTGAGCGAGTCGCACCAGCGCTTCATAGACGGCCGCTCCCCCGTGTGGGTGGTAGTTCCCGGTCGTGTCCCCCACGATCTTGGCACATTTTCGCGGCTTCGCGTCGAAGGTCAGCCGCAGATCGTTGTACATGGTGTACATGATCCGCCGCTGGACCGGTTTGAGGCCGTCCCGGACGTCCGGCAGGGCTCGTGCCATGATCACGGACATCGCATAGTTCAAATACCGGCGACGGGTCTCGTCGCTGATATTGACGTAATGCAATTGGTCCTGGTCGTCCTGTCCGTTGTTGTTGTTGCCGTTGGTGGCGGCGGTCCGTCGGGCCACGTTTTTCTCCGGGTGGTCTTCGATTGGGTGCGGCTTTGGTGGGGCAAATTCGAAATTCGAAGCTCGAAATTCGAAACAAAACTCAAATCAGAAATTCGAAAACGGAAGACGCTGATCTGAGGAATCGCGGTCAAACACGGCTCGCAGACGGTCGCTGGGACAATCGGTTCCCCTAGTGGTCCGCTCTGGATCCGACGGTGCGTAATAATGAATCCCCTGCGGCCGGGCAATCATGGATGCCGCCACTTTCTCAGTTCTGCTCCTTTCCTTACTCGAAAAGATGCCTCCACAGCCTGATCCGATACAATGTCAGAGTTGACGCGATGGATTCCGTGATCAAGATCGTTGCGAACAACCACACCAATGGGGAATGACATGGGATTAGAAATCGGCTTCGGCCTCGCGGCGCTGGGACTCGTCACTGGGACCGTCTGGCTCTGGAAGGCGTCTCAATCGGCGACGACTGTCAGGGGGGCCATCAGTCAGTTCAGACTCCGTCGCGAAATGTTGGAAGCGAAGTTCTTTGATCTCGCTTCCCAACTGGGAAAACCTCGCGGACTGCGGTGGAAGCACTGCGAATGGAAGGAAGAAGTCCGCTTTGCCCGAGACCTCGAGACGGACCTTCTGACCGCCTTCGTCGGTGTGGAAATTCACTTCGAGGCGATCGAAGGGGGCGACATGGAAGACATCGAAGCGGTCGGCCACTTTCGGGAAGCGTCCGCTGTGTTCCATTGGCAGAATGGCAATTGGGGAACAGGCGGAAAAGCTTTGTTCAACATGCCTCCAGCGATGGCGGTCGATCGGTTGCAGGGCCAATTCGAACCGGTGTCAGTCTCCTGAAGTCAGAGAAACTCATGGGCAGTAAGGTCCGAAGGTCACTCCTCCATGAACTCCGATCACGATGGGGAGTGGAGGAGCCCAAGCCTGAACGGGGACCGGCGGGGCTTTGAGCGGAAGCTTGACCCAATTCGCAGTTAACGGGACAGAGCCATCTTTGGGGACAATCCAGATGTTCCGGTAGACAACAGGATTGCCGTGGTCCTGCAGCTTTGTCGTCAGAGGAATCGGCGCCTCGGGTTTCCCGGCTCCGGTCTTGTTTGGAATCCGGGCGTGATCGTGAATTTTGACCCCGTTGTGCCAGACCGTGATCTGCATGTCTCGGATCTTTTCTCCAGTCGTACTGAACTTCGGGGAGGTAAAGTCAATGTCATAGGTCTGCCAGGTCAGGGGCGGCAGGCACATATTCAGATCGGGCCGCTTCGTCTTGTAGAGAGCGCCGCATTCATTTTCGACTCCTTCCAACCCGAATGAATCCAGAACCTGAACCTCATAGCGGCTTTGTAGATAGAAACCGCTATTGCCGCGGTTCTGGCCCCGAGCCAACGGCTTGTACGGAATACGAAACTCCGCGTGCAGACGAAAGTCATCCCAGGCGGCGACGGTCTCCGTTCCCGCGAGCAGCAGGCCGTCTTCGGTCATTTTCGCGTTTTTGAAGTGCTCGGTGTTCGTGCCGTTAAACAGCACAAAGGCTCCCTGAGGCGGCTGGGCACCCATCGTGGGGCTGATGCGCTCGACCTTCTGAAGCAGACCAGCCTCGCGACCGTCATAGGTGCGAATCCGAGCGATCTGCCCGTCGAGTTCGACGTCATATTGACCGCCGCGGAGAATTGCCATCCCATCGATTCGACGGCCGTGGTACGGGAAACGCTCGTCCCCTCGCCAACCGGCACCGGGCAGGCCACCGTAGTATTTGACAGCCGCGAATTCCCCATTTCCAAGAGCGATCACCTGCAATCCGATCGGTTCGGAACTCCGAGTCGAGGGGCGGGAGCGCTGATAGCCGCGGTATTCCCCTTGAAACGCATAATCTCCGTCAACATTCGCCGGGTCGGTGTAGACTTGTTGAGCGTCTCCTTCGGCAGCGGAGAGAGAACGGATTGCCATCGGGAAAATCAAGATTGTCGCAACGCCGAAAACGGTGTTCAAAAGTCTCATTACCGAACTTTCTCCGCATGAACTCTCATTAGAAAATAGGCAGGATCGTTATGATGGGGAGTTTCCCGGTGAGATGGCAAGTCCATTGCGTGATTCCCAGTGAGAAACGAAGGACAGACTTGCGTTGATCCGTTCAGGGTAGAATAACCCATTCAAATTCCCCATCGACGAGAGAAGTTGCGGAGCCCCGAACCGATGAGAGGATGATTTCTGACACCGATACCAGGCAATTGGTCAGTCCTTGTTGACAGTCAGTGGCATTGGTCGCAATCCTTTTCATCCAAACTCCGTTGACGTCCGTCACCATCTGACGTGTTCCTAGCTTTGACCGAGGTCTCTTTCCAGATGATTGAGAGTCGGTAGAACAGTGTCCGTTGGACGTGCGCGTCGCCCTTTTTGAATTGTGAATCACTCGTATGAAAGCGCTCGCTGTCCAACCAGGTGTCCCTCAAAGTGCCTATCTCGCGGACTTGCCAGAACCGAAATTAACCGACATCGCGGATGGTCGCGGTGTGCTGGTAAAGACGCTGCAGGTTGGGGTCGACGCGACAGACGCCGAAATCAACGACGCGCTCTATGGCCGGGCTCCCGATGGTTTCGATTTTCTCGTGCTCGGCCACGAGGTTTTCGGGGTCGTCCAGGAAGTGGGGCCGAAGGTTCGGCATGTCAAACCAGGGGACTTGTGCACATGCACGGTCCGCCGCCCCGGAAAGACCATCTACGACCAGATCGGTCGAAACGACATCACCAGCGATGAAGTCTACTACGAACGCGGAATCAACCTGCTCCACGGCTTCATGACACCCTACTTCGTGGATGACGCGGAGTTCATCGTGAAAGTGCCTCCTGGTCTCAAGCATCTGGGCGTTCTCTCCGAACCGGCCAGCGTCTGTGCGAAGGGAATCGAACAGGCCTATCTCGCACAGAACCGATTGCAGGTCTGGGAGCCGAAACTCGCCTTTGTCACCGGGGCGGGTCAGATCGGTCTGCTCTCAACGTTGATGCTGCGGCTGCGAGGACTGGAAGTCTACACGCTTGCCCGAACTCCCAACCCTGGCCTGAAAGAGGAAATCGTTCGAGCCTATGGAGCCCACTACGTGAGCACCAAGGAACGGACCATGGGGGATCTGGTCAAGCGGGTCGGGCGTCCCGATATCATTGTCGAGGCCACCGGAAACAGCGGCGTCGCCTTCGAGTGCATGGAACATCTGAACCTCAACGGCGCGCTCGTCTGGACCAGCGTGACGGGAGGAAGCCGGACACTGTCCGATTTTCCGGCCGACAAAGTGAATTTGGAATGGGTGCTCGGCAACAAACTGCTGTTAGGTACCGTCAATGGAAATCGACATCATTTTTCCCAAGGACTGGCTGACCTGGCTTTGGGGGAAGTGATGTATCCCGGTGTGACTCAGCGGATCCTGACGACTCCCGTCAAGGGGTTTGAGGAACCGCAGGCAATCATGCACGAGCTGACGGAAAATCTTTCTGCTCTAAAGGTGTATGTGGACGTTGCAAGCGTTTGACCCGGCTCGCGAAGGCTCTCAGAGACGTCAGCCAGAATCCCCAAAAGAAGGCGCATGCCGTCAGAATCTTCGCCCACTGGCCCCTGGAGCAATGTGCAATCGGGAAGACCGTTACGACTTCTCTAAACGCTCTGAATTGCCCCTTTGACGGTTGGGGATCGATTCATCGCTACAGCTTACCTGAATTCTCGCGAACCGGATGGGCCGTTGCGTCGATAACACACTCAGAGAACCCATCCATCGCCGATCGAAATCCGGTACAGAGCCATGACGGACGCCTCCCCCGCACTGACACGCATCGCTTCGCTGATTGCCATGACGGCAATTTTCGCCGGTCTCTGGGCCAATGACGGTCCGGGGAGTTCGGCGATTGCTTCGCGTCCATCCCTCAGCGAACCAGTTGTTCAAATCGAAAGAACATCCGCTCATGACGTCCAATTGACAGCGATTTCAGTAGAAGGGACGATCAAAGAGATCTCCTTGGAAACTGAGAACCTTTTGGTTTCGAAGGAATCGCTCCAAAACCACCTGAACCAACTGCCGCTCGGGTTACCTGTCGGAGATTATCGGATGGTGGATTCTCTTGGCGGGGTCGGGTGGCTGAGAGTCCGAATTTCCTCGAATTCGGGAGCCCGTTTGTCCGATGGCCGAGTCGATCCTTTGCTCACTACGTCGACCGAGGATTCCCAAGTACGGTTCATCCGTGTCCAAAAGCAAATTGCCTCCTCAAGTCTCCCTCGCACGGTTCGCTAAGACACTCCATCGCGAAACGGTGGGAAACACGCTTGTCTCCGCGTTTTTGAACGCGAGATCGTCCAGGATGATGCGAAACTTCGATCCTGGATGTCGGCTTCAGCGAGTCCATCAGATGTGGTATTCGATTTCCGAACTGGGTGGCGGAATCGCCTTACGCTTTTCGGCCAGTTTTTTGCCGAGAATTCTTCCCAGGATCAGTGTGAGGATCGTCGCGATTGCCGAGGGCATCGCGGCGGCCGACTTTGACGCGGCGGGGTTGAGGATGAATAGAAACCCCGTATAGAGCAGCAATGCTCCAAAGGAAACCCGCAGGACCGGCAAGGGAACGAATGGAATCAGCTTCGCGCCGCCGAGCGCGCCGACAATAAACCCTGCCGCCACCCATCCGACAACCGGAATTTGGACATATCCGTTTCGGTAGTAAACATAGGCGGCAAAGATCCCAATCGGGGGAATCATCACCGCAAGACTGGTCCCTTGGGCCTGCTGCTGGCTAAAGCCAAAAAAATACATCAGTCCCGGGACAAGAGCGATCCCTCCCCCAATTCCCAAAAGTCCCCCGAGGACACCGACCGCCGTCCCAAACAAAAATAGCCACACAAATATCATGGTTTCGGATCGCCTGCGGACGCGGTGCGATATCAAGGGGAACGGGAATCCGGCATTCGCGAATCTATCGGCTTGCCAGTCCGAGGTCCACCGCTTCGGGGCACGATCACTTAGAAACTATCCGGAAAGTCCGACGACACACTGTATCTGGTATGGAAGCTTGGCCGTGACCACTCAATACCGAAAAGACACCGACATTTCCGGATAGACTCTTATTTCATTGGGATCGTTGGTTCGGCTGTCGAGCAGAAGCTGGCCTTCACATATTCTCTGTTCAGCCGGGCGATATGGCTGATGGAAACTCCGGCCGGACAAGCCGCCTCACACTCGTAAGTGTTTGTACAACTGCCAAAGCCTTCGGCATCCATCTGGGCAACCATGTTCAGGACCCGCTGGGCGCGCTCGGGTTGTCCCTGCGGGAGTTGGGCCAGTTGAGAAACTTTCGCGGACGTGAACAGCATCGCTGAAGCGTTTTTGCAAGCGGCGACGCACGCACCACATCCAATACATGCGGCGCCATCCATCGCACTTTCCTGATCGTGGCGAGGGACGGGCAAGCAGTTTCCATCGGGAGCCTGTCCCGTATTGACGGAGACATAGCCTCCCGCTTGCATGATCCGGTCAAGTGGCGAACGGTCAACAATCAGGTCACGTAAGACAGGAAACGCCGACGCCCTCCAAGGCTCGATGACAATGGTGTCTCCGTCTTGAAATCGACGCATGTGAAGCTGACACGTCGTTGTTTCATTGTCCGGGCCATGAGCCTGGCCATTGATCATCACGCCACAGGCACCGCAAATCCCTTCTCGGCAATCGTGGTCGAAGGCAACCGGCTCCTCGCCGTGATCGAGAAGTTGCTCATTGAGGATGTCCAACATCTCCAGAAAGGACATGTCCGGCGAGATCCCCTGAAGCAGATAGTCCCTAAACTGCCCACGTTCGTTCGAGCCTTTTTGTCGCCAGACACGAATTGTCAGCTTCAGTTTCTTCTTGCCAGGACTAATCATGGAAAAGGGTCCAAAATGGCTTGCTTGGTCTCACCGCTATTCGTTTTCGAACTCGCGGCACTCCGATTACGTCAACAATTCCTGCGATGGGGGAAAGAAGTCGAGCTTCTCCCTGTCCCCCATTACTTGTAGCTTCTCGTTGTCATCTTCACCGTGTCATAGGTGAGAGGCTCGGTATGTCGGACAGCAGTCGAGTCGTTTCCCGTGTATTCCCAAGCCGCGACATGCGCATAGTTTGCGTCGTCTCGCAGCGCCTCACCCTCTTCCGTCTGGTACTCTTCGCGGAAATGGCCACCACACGACTCGTTCCGTTCCAAGGCATCGCGGGCCATTAGCTCGCCAAACTCCAGGAAGTCGGCCAATCGTCCGGCCTGTTCTAGTTGTTGGTTCAACTCTTCCCCGACTCCCGGAACATAGACTCGATTCCAGAACTGGTCCCGAAGCTCCTGAATCTTCTCGATGGCCGATTCCAGCCCCACTTGGCTGCGGGCCATTCCACACTGATTCCACATGATCTCCCCGAGGTCTCGGTGGAACTCTTGCACGGTCCGGTCTCCCTTTCCGGAAAGAAGCTTCCGCACTCGGTTCTCGACGTCCTCCTTGACCGCCGCAAATTGCGGATGGGCCGTCGAGACAGGTTTGAGATTCGCCGTTGCGAGGTGATGGCCGATTGTGTAAGGCACAACAAAGTAACCATCCGCCAGTCCTTGCATCAGGGCGCTGGCCCCAAGTCGATTGGCACCGTGGTCCGAGAAGTTGGCTTCTCCGAGGACGTACAAACCAGGGACCGTACTCTGAAGATGGTAGTCCACCCAAAGTCCGCCCATTGTGTAGTGGACGGCTGGGTAGATCCGCATGGGTACGTGATAGGGGTTTTCGTCCGTAATCTTCTGGTACATGTGGAAAAGATTGCCGTACTTCTCGCGGATTCGCTGCTCCCCCTGCTCCTCAATCGCACGTTTGAAGTCGAGGTAGACCGCTTTGCCTGAGTCGCCGACACCGTAGCCCGCGTCGCAGCGCTCCTTGGCCGCGCGGCTGGCCACGTCGCGAGGAACCATATTCCCGAAGGCCGGATATCGGCGCTCAAGATAGTAATCGCGATCGTCTTCCGGAATCTGCGACGGCAGCCGCGAGTCGTTGACGTCTTTGGGAACCCAAACACGGCCATCGTTGCGCAGGCTTTCACTCATCAGCGTCAGCTTGGACTGGTAGTCCCCTTTCACGGGGATACACGTCGGATGAATCTGTGTGTAACAGGGGTTCGCGAAGTAGGCTCCTCGCTTGTAGCACCGCCATGCGGCGGTGACGTTGCAGCCCTTCGCGTTCGTCGACAGATAGAAGACGTTGCCGTAGCCGCCGGTGCAGAGCAACACGGCGTGTGCGGCATAGGTTTCGATTTCGCCGCTGACCATGTTTCGGCAAACGATTCCGCGAGCGACGCCATCGACGACAACCAAGTCCAGCATCTCATGCCGGGAGTACATCTGAACCTTGCCGGCTGCGACCTGCCGCATCAAACCACTGTACGCTCCGAGGAGCAACTGCTGACCGGTTTGGCCACGGCAATAGAACGTTCGCGAAACCTGCGCGCCGCCGAAGGTTCGATTGGCAAGCAGTCCCCCGTATTCCCGAGCGAAAGGAACCCCCTGAGCAACGCACTGGTCGATGATGTTATTGCTGACCTCCGCGAGGCGGTAGACGTTGCTCTCGCGAGCCCGAAAGTCGCCCCCCTTAATTGTGTCATAGAACAGACGGTAAACGGAGTCACCATCGTTGGGATAGTTCTTGGCGGCATTGATCCCCCCTTGGGCGGCGATGCTGTGGGCGCGCCGTGCGGAGTCCTGATAGCAAAACGCTTTGACGTTATATCCCATCTCCGCGAGAGAGGCGGCGGCACTGGCCCCAGCCAGTCCCGTCCCCACGACGATAATGTCGTATTTTCGCTTGTTGTTTGGGGCAACAAGCTTCATCTCATTCTTGCAGTTTTGCCATTTCTCGGACAGAGGACCATCTGGCACACGGGAGTTCAGAATGTTGTTCATAGCCTCATTCATGCTCAGTGTCCTGCACGCTCAATGTCCTGCACGCTCAGTGTTGTCGTGCCTTGTCAGGCTTGGATTCTGGGATAACGCTTGGCATCCACCGATCGAATCTCGCCCGTCCCGTTCTCATCAACTCGACGTTCCAGCTTTGCCTCGACTCGACAAGCTAATGTTCCGGAGAATGGGGCGTTTCTGCGTCAACTGCCTCGCCTCCCTCGACGGGAGACACCTGTTCCACACTCGTGGGATTCGTCTGACTCCGGACTAATCCGGCAATGGGAAAGCTGCCGAAGCCAATCGCGACAACGAGTCCGAACAAGACAGAGAGTCTTCTGATTGTGGGCATATACTTCGGATGGTTCAGACCAAGCGATTGAAAAGCACTCTGAAGTCCATGTGATACGTGGTACCCGAGGAATAGCACGCCCACGAGGTAAATTCCTTGTCGCCACGTATTTTCCAGGACAAGAAGAGCCTTTTGGGCAGGTGAGTAACTTTCCCCCAAATTCTCCCAGCCCAATCCAAATTTAAAATCCGAAAGATGGCAGATCAGGAAGATGAGCACGAACAATCCCGTGAGCATCATCGTCTGATCAGGAGCGAACGACATCGGGGTCGTTCGGTCCTCCCGTTTGGAGTCGAATGTCCGATAACTCTTGTTCCGGGCGTTTCGCCAATTCGTGAAGGTGAGACCGGCCGCGATCAGAATGTGACCAATCAAAGCTGCGAACAAAAGAGTTTCCGCGATGATCAGGAGTTCTTCGTTGGAATGCAGCTTATGGGCATACTCGTTGTACGCGTCAACCCCCACGTAGAGCAACAGATTGCCAGCAAGGTGGACAACGAGGAAAAAGCAGAGAAACAACCCGGTGAGACCGACGACGAACTTCCGCCCCACGGAAGATGTCAAAAAGGCTTTGAGCCAGTGCAATGGCGGCTCCTTCTCACTCTTGTCAGACACGGATGCTGGACATGGTTTTCGATCTTGGAATCGACATCCCGAAAGCTCGTCTCAAGAGCCGTCTGAGCGCCAGAACCAATGACCACGGCGGATTATAGGGGAACGCCATCGCCCTGCAACGGAGCTTCCATTTCCTGGAATGATCCTGTTCATCATTCATTTCATTCAACCACCACCTGAGTCGTCCAGATCGGTTGTCCCCCATGATTCACGCGATTCAACAGTTTTCCCGGATTGGGGAATATCAAGTCAACGAAAAAAGAAAACAGCTCTCCCGATCAAGTCGAGAGAGCCGCTTTGACTCGATTCTGTCGTAGGTTCAACACGGTTTTGTCGAATCCCTCCAGACGACTCGCATTGATGATCAGCCAGTCGGGGCGGCATTCTCAGCGGGAATCCGATCGTCCACATCTGTCGCCTGACCGATCAATCGCAGAAAGGAAATGGCCCACCAGGTCGGATCCAGCTCCCACCAGCGGTGTCCAGCTCGTGCGAGACGGGGGTGGGCATGGTGGTTATTGTGCCAGCCCTCACCATACGCAAGCAGCGCCACCCACCACAGGTTGCGAGATTGATCGGTTGTTTCGTAGTTCCGATATCCCCATAGATGAGTCGCGGAGTTCACGAACCACGTGCTGTGGTAAGCAATGACCATCCGGAAACAGAGTCCCCAGAGGAGCATCGGCAGTCCACCAACCAAGTATAAAACCACGCCCGTGCCAATCAGCCACAACCCGAAGGTTCGCTCAAAGAACCACATCATCGGATCACGAGCCAGATCGGGAGCATAGTATTGGTACAACAGTTGTTTTTTTCGTTCGGTGGTATGGATCATCATCCACCACAGGTGCGACCACCAGGGACCTTCGAGCGGGGAGTGAGGATCGCCATAGTGATCGGACTGGCCGTGGTGCACACGGTGCGTCGCTGACCACATCAGAGGAGTTCCTTCTCCGGCAATCGTCCCGATGGCCGTGCCAATGAACTTCGCAGGGTTCTTCAGTTTCAACGAGCGATGCGACAGGCTGCGATGAAACGTCAGACAAATTCCAATACTGCATGTCAGCCAGTGGAGAACCAGGGCGACGGCAACAGCCTGCCAGGTCACAAAGAAAAATGCCGCAACCGCGCCGACATGCATCGCCAGCATCCAGATCGCCACCGTCCAACTGATATTCTTCAGCTTCAATTTGTCTGGCGTGAAGAAATTCAACAGTTCCTGACGTTCCTGGGCGGCTTTCGACGGCTTCGCCTCGACAGACGAATCATCATCCCGTGTTTCACTCGGAATGACCTCGTCGACGAGTTCGGCACCAATGGGGAGATCAAGAACGTCGGAGTCAACCGCCGTTTCCAGATCGAGAGTCTCTTCCATATCAAATGTCGGAGGCATCGGAATTCTCCTGGGAAAGTGATAGACGTCTGTTCGCGAATGCTCGCTGGGCATTTCCGGTGATCTGTGGTTCACGTACCGGGGTAACCCATGAACGAGGCGTCTTGTATCACAATTCTCGACTGTGAAGTGTCAGGCCGGGGCGAAACTTCGGTCAAACTTCGTGCACGATTGTCACAGAATTGTCACCGCCTTCAGGACGGCCATTACTCGTTGACAGCGCGGAAGTTGCGCTGGCTGGTTGCACCCAAGGCTGGCATCCTCTTAGGATTCACAAGGACGTTGGCTACGAAATCCTGAGGAGAATTACGATGAAATTTGCAATTGTTGTCTTAACTGGTCTGGCTCTGGTCGGGAGTTCCTGGGTGATGTTGCAGAAGAGTCATGCGAAAGAGGGGGACGGGCCGTTGCTCCGTCACGTTGTTTTGTTCACCTTCACCGAAGACGCCACCGAAGATCAGATCAACAAGATTGTTGAGGGGTTTCGGAAACTCCCCGAACAGATCGAGGGAATCGCTGACTTCGAATGGGGCACGAACAACAGCCCCGAAGGACTGACCAAGGGACACACCCACTGCTTCCTGGTCACCTTCAAAACGGAAGAAGCCCGGGACGCCTATCTCCCCCACCCGGCCCATCAGGCGTTTGTTACCGAGTTAAAAAAGATTCTCGACGATGTGACTGTGATTGACTACTGGGTCAAAGAGTAGATGGCGAACTGGCGACGCATCGGTCTGAGATGACTCAGAGTCTATCCGGATATTTGAACAGAGTTTTTATGCGGTTTGTCGGGAATTGAACGTTCGCGGTTTTGTCAGTTCGAG
>JAGQQQ010000087.1 GCA_020426125.1 Planctomycetaceae bacterium | reverse complement strand
TCCCTGACCTGCAGAGGATGCTCTCCACTTGCGGGGACGATGAACAGCACTTCATCCCCATGCCGGACCGACTTGAGTTTGTGTGGCTGGTTCAGCACCTCACCTCGAAAGAGTTCCCCTTCTTGGTGAACAACCCGAACCCAGACCAATTCGGCCGGATTCGGCGACAGTCTGGGGCCGCCATCGTGCACGATCACCTGCAAGTCGTCTGGAAATTCCGGATGAAACCGGCCACGCAGTCTGGGATGGTGCCGCCATTCCCCCGACGGTGTTTCGAGTTCGGCCTGTGGGCCATAGAATCGATCAACCCATGACGGTGGTTGGGGCAAATTCCGTTGACGGACTTCCTCCTCGCTCAAGGCTTCCCAAACGCTTCCTGGCATGGGCAAGCGAACTGTGCGACTCGGCGCTTCTGCCAGATTCACGTCGTCTTGGGCGCCCCCTTTTGCCGAGAGCCCCGCCTGTGGGTCGAGATATGTGTAGACAATGAGAGTTGGCATTCCTGGCAACTGAATTCGCAACCAAGTCCCAATCGGAATCGCCTCATTGTCTTGGTTCATCGTCACACCTGCTCGTCTCACAAGATTGACAACACTGTCAAATCCAAGAATCAGGCTAACTCACGAAGCAGAAGGCATCAAATGTTCGTCCGGGCCGTCTTGGAGTGGCTTCGACGGAGAGGGGGTGGAGGGGGTTTCTCCCAGCACCGACAGGATGATCCAGTCGGGTGTCCTTCAAAACCGGACCTCAATGCCATTCGCATAACCGGACGAGCCGATCCGGGGAACCATCTTGATCCCGATCGACAGCCCCCCTACGGAGACTCGAAACCGGATCCCGACCGTTATCTTCCGCGATGAAGAATCCTGGAACAGTTCTTTCGTTTCCACTTGGAATTCCAAGTAGTCGTTACCTCACTGTTGTTCCGACAGTTGCAAATCCCACGTCGATCAACCCAAGCCAGGGCCGGGCGCTGACTTCATCGAAGCGGCTGGCAGTGGCCGAAGCCTTCAGCAGATACCAATGCCCATCTGAATCATAGAGCGCGATGTCCGTTCGACCGTCGAGGGAATAATCCGCGGCAAGCTGAATCGGAAAACTCAATGTCTGCGTGTAGCCTTCATGGGTCATTCCCGTCTGCAGTCCTCGTTTCACAAACCAGTAGCCATTCGAATTTTGACTGGTGATGTCCCACCGACCGTCCCCATCGAAGTCGCCCGAGAGGACTTCCATGAATCCGACTGAGGTCGACCAGCGGCCGGCGAACACGGTTTCCAGGGTACTCGTCCTCGAATAACTCAGCCACCAGTCCCCCGTCGAATACTGTCCGAGAAGGTCCGTTCGACCGTCTCCATCGAAGTCTCCGGGAATGATCCGGTTCCAATTGTCATTGGGATTCGACCAACGACCGACACGCTGCGTCAGAAATTGACCGGCTGGAGCCCCACTGGTTTCCGAGAAAAACCAGTCGCCCGATTGGTAAAGTCCGGCAATTCCATCGCGTCCGTCGCCATCGAAATCTCCCACGACCGCTGTGATCCATCCCGATGAGTTCCAGCGACCGTAGTTTTGGGGGACAAATTGGCTGCCGTCGGATTGGAGAACCCACAATCGGCCTGAATTGTTCCTTCCGATGATGTCATCTCGGCCATCTCCATTGAAATCGCCCACTTGCACGTCCTGCCAACCGGCAGTCGCATCCGCCGTCCAGCTCCCCCAATATCTCGTGCGATAGGAACCGTCCGTTGATGACTCCAGCATCCACCAGCGACCGGTTCCCCCGAGTCGACCCGCAATGTCCGAGAATCCATCTCCGTTGAAATCTCCTTCGAAGAACTGCCAATCGGCGTCTTTCGTCCAACGAGGCCCGAGCTGATGACTGAACCGCGTCCCGTCGAATTTCCCGAGATGCCAGAGGCCGGTTCCCTTGTCCCAGAGAATGGCGCCTCGCCGATCCTCTGGGACGATCGCGATGAGGACGGTTTCCTGAGTCCCGGCAGTTGCATCAGCAATTTCCACTTCCAGCAGATAGAAGGACATCGTAGAGAAATCTAGAGTCATTCCGTCAGCCACGAAGAGCCGGCCAGTTTGACTGTCGATGGTAAGCAGTTGGGATCCAGAACCACCCAGCAGGGTGAAGGTCACATCGTGCGTCGGATCAATCCCCAGCTGACGCACGGTTCCCACCGACGCTCCCGAAGGCATGGTCAACGGAATTCTCAAGATGAGATTCGGTGCGTCACTGGGCATCAGCACAACATCGTTCTGGTCGCTGCCGCCTTGATAGCTGATGGTAAAAAAGAAGTCCCCGGCGGCCAGAGTCGCTCCTTCCGGGAGTCCGACGAACGTCCCTTGCACTGACGAAGTGGAATCGACGTTGTCGATGATCACAATCGGATCCGCGGCCAATGGGGGGTGAGACATCTCGAACCGAAGGTCGACCCCGTCGATGTTCACCGTTCTCCCCGCTCCTATGACTCGGAGCTGGTCGTAGTCCCGCCCAGCGACAATTCCTCGGTACTCGAAAGAGAGCGTATCCCCCGCGTTGAGTTGGAAATTGCCATCGATGAGTGCCTGCCCCGGCGCAAAGTCCCCCAACAGAGCGATGTCGGACCCACCCAGAGTGTTTTCTGAGGCGGTCCCATCGGGGGTCACGATCGAGCCGGTTCGGGCAATGACGTCAACGGGATCCGATCCGGCATCCAGGTGGCGGATATTGAACGTGCCCCCCACGATTGTCACGGGATCGAGGAAATCCGCATCCTGAATATCCACGTGGCCTGAACCGGAATCGGGATCCCCGATCGTGATGGAACGAAATCCGTCAACCAGCCGTCCCAAAAATGCGGTGTCGAGATTCAACTGGCCTGTGGCTCCATCTCCCAGACCGATGTTGGTCCCCGGTGTCAGGGGGAGGAAATGAAGATCTCCCGTGGTCTGGATCACAGGTTCGTCGTAACGGAGATAATTGGCATGGATCAGAATCGGGCCGGTTGCATCAGGTCCACCGATCAGGCTGTCGCGTCCTAAGTACAGGCCATCGGGACCATCCGGTTGATACCCCCGTCCTTCCGCAATGATTTCGATGCTCCCAGAACCGTGTGAGATCAGATTGGCACCGGTTCCTCCGGGAGTGCTTCCATGAGTGTATCCATCGAATACGACACCGTGCCCCTGAATGAAACCCGCGTGGCCTTCCACCAGGATGTTGCCTTCAATCACTTCGATGGTGGTATCCACGGCCAGGTAGACGCCGTGCTGCTCGCGAGCGTTCGTTCCCTGACTCCGCGCCTGCCCAAAGAGGGTGATGTCGCCTTTGTTCGAACGAACCTCCACTCCCCAGAGGCTGACTCCCCAATCTTCCCAGAACCCGGCGTGAAACTCCGCACCAACTCCACGAAGAAAGATGTCCCCGAAATTGGTGGATAAGACGGGGGTGGTCCCGCCGAAATTCGATAAGTGGATCCCGTGGCCAGCATATTGTCCCCGGCCATGATGGCCATCAAGCATGATCTCTCCGAAACCCGACACGTCGATGATCGGGTTCCCTCGGATCGCGGGTTGCGAACCGGGGTTGCCAAACTTACTCAAGTCCGTACGAATGACGATGTCCCCATCCTCAGCATTCAGGATGGCATTCTCGAAGGTGACGTGAATATCGGCGTTCAGGTTGATTCCATGGTCTCCCGTGAATTCAGTACGCCCCTGAAAGGTGATGCCGTATCGATTGAAGTAACCTGGAGAAATGATCTGACCGGCGAGGTCATCGAAGACGAGGTTAACCTGATGCTGGTAAGGTCCGGTGCTGTCCGCGAACGTCAACACGGCTCCCGGACCGTTGTCGACGATGTTCAACGTCGAATAATCGGACAGATTTTCGACGATCAAAGACGTCGTTCCGAACCCCTGGAAGCTTCCTTTGGCTCCCCCATCAGAGAAAGGTAAGGTGGACGCCAGGACATAGGTGTCTCCGGTGGAATGAACGGTGATGGTCTCGTCGGTCTCAAATTCGATTGTCAAGACGTCGGAGCCGGAATCACTGATGGCCGCCAACAAGACTCGGCGTTCGAGAGACTCAGGTGACATGCGAAAGCAGGAGTCGGCACGTCGTCGCGTGTGACGGAAAAAAGATCTTGAGTACATGGATCACCACGGACAGCCCTTTTGGCTCTGTGACGGAGTCGGAAACGTTTGAATGCGGGGCCTCAATTGTACCTTTCCCACGAATCTGAAATCCGGAGATTTCCCAATTCCTTGGAGAACTTCTTCAACGAAACCCAAAGTGGACAACGATGGGGATCGGGTGCCAAGCCAAGTTTCCGAGAAAGGCAGCGGCGTTCAGGCCACCGAGTTCCGCTGCCGATTGGGGATGAAAAATTTGAGATTGTCCAACTTGGTTTTGACCGCGCGACCGTGCTGGGTCGACGATTGCCAGTTTGGGCAGGGCGAATGGACCACAGGCCCAATCTGATCCATCTCGAAAAATCCGGGAGGTGGATCACCCCGCGCACGAAAAAACCCAACGTCAATGGTGTTAACGCTGGGTCCAGATGATCTCATAGGAATCTTCCGTACGAAATCGGAAGATTCGATGAGGCGAGATTACGGATTCTCGGACGCTTCCACAGCGTCAGCCTTTTCTTCACCAGCTTTCTCAATCGCTTCTGCCTGATCCTCGGCGGCGGCTTCAACGGCGTCCGCAGTTTCTTCCACGACGTCCGTCTTGGCCTCATTGAGAATGTTTTCGCCAGCGGGATCCGCTTCTCGAATCTCCTCGGCAACGGCATCTCCCGTTTCCCGGACATCTTCCGCCGCCTCGTCGCTCTGTGAGCGAATCGCATCGGCTCGCTGATCTGTCGGGCTTTCCGTACAGCCGACTGTCAATCCCAGCAAAGCCAATCCCGTCAACAGTTGAGCAGTTTTCATTTTCACATTCTCCTTGAAGTGGGATGAAGTTCCCGTTTCTGTGTTCGCGTGGGGGCCAGTCTGCTTTGACTGGCCTGATTCAAGAAATCCTTGACGCGAAACGCGTGCCAAAGTTCGAAATGTCTTTTTTCGCTCAAGATACCCAGTATTTGAGGATGCTGGGCTTCCCATTGTGAATGCCGGGAAACCAGTTTGGCTGCGTATCGAACTCTTCTACCGCGAACACTCTCCGAAATCCAACAAATTCCGCTCAGAATCCTGGCCAGCCGGATCACATCAACCCAGACCAATCCATTGTCCATGCAGTTTGCCTATCTTCAAGAATCTCGAAGACGCTCGGCCAATTTTTCGATCACGACCGCGTCTGTCGGCAGATTCCCAGGAAGAAATGGCCTCATCGAAATGGGGATTTCATCCATACGATATCCCGTCCCTCGACAATGGACGCCGTAGACCGCCGTGCGAAACAGCACATCGGGGCGCACCTCCGGCAACACATGGGCAGACTCCAATGTGACCACCGGGAGATGACAAATTGCGGCTCGTGCTGCGGTCGAGAATTCCGAAATCGATTCACTTCCGACGAAGAGACAGCAATCAACTTCTCCTCGTTCGAGGAGTTCATTCGCAGAAAATTCTCCGGGGTTATAGCGGGGATACCCACGGCCCAGATTCACCGCAAACGGGAACCCCGTCTGCCAGCACAGGACACTATCCGCACCGGCCACATCCCCGGGAATCCGCATCCGCCGAGCAATCATTCGCGTGATCGCATTCATTTCGGCCACGAGGCGGAGAAGGACGGCTACAGTCTGGTGGCCCAAGCGGCCTTGAGCGATCCCCAGACCAAAAAACACGGCTCCGTATCGGCATGTCGACAACAACTGGAACAACCGTTCCGCTTCCGGAGAAACGGGCATGGGATGTGGACCATCGCCCAGACGAAAGGACAAGAGCAGGGAACGGACCTCACAGATCAGTTCATAATCTCGATCGGGGGAGACCCGTAGAAAAACGTCGGCAAGCTGGCTGGTCTCTGTCTCCTGAGTATCAATGACAACAATCGTCCGATCCGCGCGCCCCCCTGGAAGAAATTCGCTGAGAGGTTCCGCGGAGTAACGTTCCAGATGCCGAGGATGGGAACGGACAGGATCACATCCCCAGTAGACCACCAGGTCCGATCGCTGCCGCACCTCTCCCAAGGAACTCGTCGACTCTCCGACCTGCTGAATGGCCATGATCGAGGGACCGTGGCAAACCGAAGCCGTGGTATCGATCGTGGCGCCCAACATCTCAGCGAGTTCGATCGCTTTCCGCTGTCCATCCGTGCTGCTTCTTGAGAGTCCGTAAATTAACGGAGCCCGGGATTTCCGAAGCAGGGCAATGGCCTTCCCGACCGCCTCGTCCAACGAGGCCGGAATTCCTGTGACTTCGTGTGTGGTAGCAGATGCGCGGCAGACTGCTTCGTACCACGGCTTCGCAAGCGAGCAGGCCCCTTCGATTGCTTGCAACTGCTGGCCTTGAAGGGTAACCCGCAAGTCATCACAGAGACATCCACAGACAGGGCACGTGATGTCCTCAATCACTTGAAGACCACTTCCGCCGAGATTCTTGTCATCCCCCACTTCGTCAGGCATGCCATCCCTTTCTTTTGCGCCGAACCGCGTCGCCACGATCATTCATTCGGTGTTCTCTCATCGGTAAACGGTCGACTCGTCAATCGGTACTGCATCCCAGCCAGACGAAACGTCAGTTCGGCAAAGATCGCCAAATGTTTCCCATCGGGAATCGTCCTTTCCACGGTGTATTGGTTCCCCGCTTCACCCGTCCCCCGAACTTCCCAGCGACACTGGCGAAAATCATGCGTGTCGGACACGGCGATCCAAGTTCGACAACTTTCAAATGGATCGTCGGACTCAACCTTCAGACACAACTTGCCTGGCCGACACTCCCCCGACCATTGAATCTGAGGCAGGTTCTGCGAGTTCGCCGACCGACGAAAGAAGACCGCCAGCGTTGTCAGTGCGGATTCCTTTCCTCCGTCGAGCCCATGCCCCGCGTTCGGAACCACCAGGAGGCTTTTCGGCCCTTGCAGGTCCGGCCAATAGTTCTTGACGGCATCCACCAACCAATAGGGATCGTTCGACCCGTGAATCAACAGCTTGGGAAGCATCAACCGGGATCTGTAGGTGTAGGGATCCATCATCCGCCAAAGGCGTTCTTCCCGTTCCGACCGTGGCTCGCCTTCCCGTTTCACCAGTCCTTTCCGCGTATAGTCGTCGATCTGTTCGCTGTACGTTCCCCAAGTCTCCCACTGGTCCTGGATCTGAACCGGGAAATTCAACGTATCAATCACGATTGGCGCTGTCGCAAAGACTCGGTCATCCACAACGGACGTCAACCAACTGGTCCATCCCCGTTTGGAGGCGCCGGTGACGAGAAAGCCGTCAATCGGTTGGTTCCACTTCTGCTCGCTGAACTGCTGCAAAGCGGACATGGCTTGCATCGCGCTTTTCACCATGGGAAACAGAAGCGGCCAGTTTTCGTCACCCGTTTCGAGATACTTGAGCCATGTCTCCGTGATCAAATCATCCTCGACATGATCCCCCAACAACGGCTGGTTTGGCACCTGATGGAGCGTGGCAATCCTTGCTCCACACAACTCCGCGAGGCCCAACCCCAGTTGCATGTCGTCCTCAGAGGGCCACCGCCCGGTCCGTCCGCCGGAGATCATCAGCAGCATCTTCTTGGGATGAGCGATCCGCTTTGGTTCGTAAACCAGCAAGGCATGCTCCCAACGAATACCCTGCCAGACCTGCGACACCAGTTCCATCGGGTGGACTTTCCCGTTGTCAAACTCGTGCACAGGCCGAACCGACCATCCAAACTCCGGTTGATTCTTCTTGACATACCGAAAGAGTTCCTGCGGAATGGGATCGTCTCCCCGAGCCGTCGATCCGCCAGGAATGAGACTGGCGGACCAGATCAGTCCCATGGCAACGGCTTTCAAAGCACGGACGTTCATCACGTTTCTCATTCCCATTTTGATTCGACTTGAGACCTCGTCGCAGCACTCTAAGCCGTTCCCCACGCTTGGACAACGCTCGGCAATCGGGAGCATGACGTGGTGTCGACGAAAAAGCGGACCGAGAAAGCGACGACGCAATTGCATGGGATCCGCATCCCGCGTAATCTTGTGGGAAAGAGTCCTGTTTCACGCGGCGGAAGTCGCATTCCCGTCCCTTCGTAAACTGGTCCGATTCCGGTGCCCATGATGAGAAAAGGCTGGATGTGATGGCCGCCTCCTCCGCCTCGGATATCTCGCATCTCACCAATTCCCCGCTCTGGAACCAGACGGGAACGCCCCATCTTCTGATCGATCGCTCAGGCAAGAAATTGCTGGCCGCCAATCCTCCGGCCTATGAACTCTTAGGACGTCGACTCGTCGAACTTTCGGCCACCGCCAATTGGGCCGAGTCCCTATTCGATGGAACGCTTTGTGAAAAATTTCAAAAGGCGGTCGAGTCGGATGCGCCCTCGACGCGAGGTCCCTGCCGAACCTGTTACCAGACGTCGGATGGCAACTCGCTGGTGCTGGAACTTTCCTGCGATGCCTTGAATGACAACGGACATCCCTTATGGCTCGTGACATTGAAGGACGTGACGCGTGAAGACGCTTGGCGTCAGGAATTGGAACAGGTCCATGGCAAATACGCGGCCATACTCAACCATTTGCCAGGATTTGTCCTGCTCAAAGATCGTGAGGGCCGCCGGACCTTTGCCAATAAACAATACGCCGAACTCCACCGACGCCCCTGGGAGGAACTGGAAGGAAAGACGGATCATGAAATCTTCCCATCGGAGTTGGCGGAAAAATTCTCCGCGGACGACGCGGAGATTCTCCGCACGGGAATCGCCTCCCGGGCCTATGAGAATTACATTACTCCCGATGGGGACTCCCGCTGGATTGAACGCATCAAGGCCCCCATCCATTCGCTCCAGGGAGAGCCGATCGGGATCCTTGTCATTTTCTGGGACGCCAGTGAACGTCGGCAGGCGGAAGAGGCCTTTCGCAACGAAGCGACGCACATGCACGCGCTGATGGAGAGCGTGCCCGACGCCATCTATTTCAAGGATCGCGAAAGCCGATTTCTCCGCATCAGCCAAAGCATGGCCGAGAAATTTGGACTGCCCTCGCCCGAAGCGGCCGTGGGGAAGACCGATGCGGATATTTTCTCCCCCGAGCACGCGCAGCAGGCCCGCAAGGACGAACTTCGGATCATGGAAACCCGGCAACCGATCGTCGCCGTTATCGAAAAGGAAACCTGGAACGACCGGGAAGACAGTTGGTGCTCGACGACAAAAATGCCCCTGTTCGATGGGGAGGGAAACGTCATCGGAACATTTGGGATTTCCCGAGATATCTCCGATCTCATTCGAGCCGAACAGGCCCAGTCCCAGGAACGGGACCTGCTCCGCACGCTGATGGACGGCCTTCCAGACCTAGTGTTTATCAAAGATCGGCACGGGCGGTTTATCACCTGCAACATAGCGCTCGCAAATTACTTTGGGACCAACGACGTCGATGCCATCGTCGGCAAGACAGACTTTGATTTTGTGCCGGCCGATATTGCTCAGTCCTTCGTCGACGACGATCAGGAAGTCATGAACAGCGGGGAACCGTTGATTGCCCGGGAGGAACCCAATGAAGACAGCGACGGGAACCTCTCTTATTTCCTGACCACCAAGGTTCCGCTCCGCAATCCCGATGGCGAAGTCATAGGACTGGTCGGCATCGGCCGCGATATTACGACGTTGAAACGAGCCCGAGAGGAACTGACCAAAGCCCGTGATGCCGCCGACGCCGCGAATCGCGCGAAGAGTGACTTCCTCGCCAACATGAGCCATGAAATCCGGACCCCGATGAATGCCGTGATCGGAATGGCCGAACTGCTGCAAGACACTCAGCTGGACCCATCTCAGCGAGAATACCTCAGGATGATCAAAGAGTCCGGGGAATCTCTGCTGGACTTAATCAATGACATTCTCGACTTCTCGAAAATCGAGTCCGGAAAGTTTCTCCTGGAGTCGGTTCCGTTCGACATTCATGAGTTGCTCGGCGACACCATGAAGTTTCTTGCGGTCCGCGCCCACCGCAAACAACTGGAACTGGCTTGCCATCTGTCCCCCGAGGTTCCTCGCGGTCTGCTGGGCGACCCGTCCCGGCTCCGGCAGATCGTCGTGAATCTCGTCGGCAATGCGATCAAGTTTACGGAAACCGGCGAAGTGCTGGTCGATGTCCAAGCAACGCCCCGTGATGACGACGTCCTGATCTCACTGTGTGTTAAGGATACGGGGATTGGTATTCCGGAGCACAAACTGACGTCGATCTTCGACGCATTCGAGCAAGCCGACTCATCGACGACCCGTCGTTTCGGAGGGACCGGTTTGGGGCTCGCGATCACCTCCCGGCTCGTCAGCCTGATGGGGGGGCAACTCCAGGTCACCAGCGTCGAGGGACAAGGGAGCACGTTCTCCTTCGAGGTCGCGTTTCCCCTCACGAGCGAGGGACTGATCCAAATGGCCCTGGTCACCCCGGAACGACTTCAAGATATGCCCGTGTTGATCGTTGATGACAACAGCACGAACCGGCAGATTCTCGATGAGATGCTTCGAGTTCGCGGCATGAAGCCAAAAACCGTCAGCAGTGCCGCCGAAGCGTTCTGGATCATGACGCAAGCTCGCAAGGCCGGCCAGAATTTTCCACTCGTCCTCACGGACGTCAACATGCCCGACGTCGACGGGTTCATGCTCGTCGAACAGATTCGGTCGTCAAATGATCTCACCCAACCCGTGATTCTGGTACTCACTTCCGGAGACCGCCAAGGAGACCGGGCGCGATGCCAGGAGTTGGGAGTGGCCGCCCATCTGATGAAACCGGTCAAGCAATCGGAATTGATGGACGCCATCGTTCACTCGATGGGAATCACCTCCGTGGAATCGGCCTCGATCCAGATTCCCGACCCCCAGCGACGCAAGGTGCCGCCTCTGAAGATTCTCGTCGCTGAAGATGCCTACGCGAATCAAGTCCTCGCCGAAGGTCTCTTGCAGAAATGGTCGCACCAGGTCGTCATCGCCAACAATGGTCTCGAAGTGCTCGACCTGGTGAAAACGGAGGCGTTCGATTTGATCCTGATGGACGTCCAGATGC
>JAGQQQ010000086.1 GCA_020426125.1 Planctomycetaceae bacterium | reverse complement strand
AAACCGCAGGAGAACTTGCGTACCAATCGGGGTTCTCGCCGACTCCGTGCCGATTAGCTCGAATCGGTAGAAGACTCCGTCAGCGATGGATTCGTTTCGAACGAGCGCCGCAGGTTCGTCCAATTGTGAGATCGCGAAATCCAACAGGCCGTCGCGATCCCAGTCCAGACGGCATACGGACCGGCCTCGGTGTCCGCTTCCCGGCGCGACGAAGTCGTCGGGATGGGACGGCATATGGGCGCGGAACGAACCGTTTCCATTATTGAGAAGCAATTGCGCCGGCATGCGGAATGGGCGCCCCTGATCGGTGAAATCATCGAGGTCTCCATTGACCAGAAACAGGTCGAAGTCGCCATCAAGATCGACGTCCCCGGCTTGTGTTCCAAATCCCAGCAATGGGAGGCTCAAGGCCCGGATCCCGTGACTTCGAGACTCATCGACGAAAAACCCGTTTTCATTTTGGAGATAGAGCGCGTTGGACTCGTTGAAATAATTCGTCACAAACAGGTCGAGCCGCTGGTTGCCATCGAAATCTGCTGCGGCGACTCCCATGCAGGCTTGGGGCTCGCCATCCTGACTAAACGCAAGGCCGTTCACCAGCGCGGCGTTGTGGAATGGGACGGAGGAGGCGGATGACGAACTGAGATCCCAATAGGTGTTCGCCACCGTGTCATTGGCGATGAAAACCTCTAACTGAGGGTCTCCATCAAATGAGCCAACAAGGAGCCCCAGGCCTTTTCCCGTTTCCGCGGAGACGTTGGAGATTGCAGACTGGTCAGTCAGAGCACCATCTCCCGTTCCGACCAGGAGGCGATCGGGTGCTGCCGGAAAAGCGAAGGGCGTGCAGACCCGAGGTCCAGAGGATGTTTCACAAATGAGCGAAAACACGTTTTCCCCCTGAAGATAGTTGGCGTCATAGATGTCGGGAATGCCATCTCCATTGAGATCCCCAATGGCACAACTGGTTGTCCAAAGTGACTGTTGGGTGAGGACTTCGGTCTCCACTTCGATGTAGGTGCCATCCCCCTGATTCTCAAAGAGACGATTCGATCCAATATTGGCCACGTAGAGGTCTGGAAAGCCATCGTTGTTCCAGTCGCCGGCGGCCACTCCTTGGCTGAATCGGTCTTCGAAAATCTCCGCCGAAGGCGTCTTTGGCTGGAATCCGCTCTGTCCCATGTTGCGAAACAGCATGTCAGTCAACGTCGTATCGACGGGGTGGTCCCACCGAGCCCCTTGGGTAAAGTAGAGATCGGGCCGACCATCTCGATCGTAGTCAAGAGCGGCAACTCCTCCGCCAGGAAATTCAAACATTCTCCGGCCCTCGGTCTCGGGGTCGGGACTCTCGTCATATCGAAACGCGAGTCCGAGATGTGCCGCGCGATCGATCAGCGTCACCCGGGATGGCGTTCCGTCCGCGATCTGTGCGTTCCCCGAAGAAGCCTTCGCGGGATCAATTCGAGACGGGAGCGGAAACTCCGATTTCAACGGCAACAGTTTCGCAGCGAACGGTCGGCCATCATCCCTCTCTTGGGCGGCCAGCCGGTCCAGCAGTCGTGCCTGAGTGGGCTGCTCCCACCCCTGGAGTGGGTGAAGCTGGAGAGAGACGTGCAGCCAAGCGATCGCCTCCGCGGTTCGGTCTAGGGCTTCCAGCAGATGGACCAGTTTTCGACAGGCCTCTTGGGCCGGCATTCCTGAGTTGGTACTCGCCGCCACTTGTTGCAGTTCGTTCAAAAGCTGGCTGCGCTTGGCAAGTTGTTCCACAAGGGACGGGTGATCATCACCGTCCAGAAGTTGGCTGAGCCGATGGCAGGCCGGGGCATGATCCGGATTGCGATCGAGTGTTTCCAGGTAGCAGCGAATTGCGGATCCCGTTTCCCCGTTCCCCTGAAGTCCCACCCCCAGGACGTACCATGGTTCGCTCGATTGCAGACAAGCATCATTCAGGTCTTGGAACCAGACCACCAGTTCATCAAAGGCATTCTGCTCAAGCAATATGTCTCCCCAAGTGGATTCGATCGCGAAATCTCCGGGAAGAAGTTCGCGGGCTTTTGCGGCGGCGGACCTAGCGGCATTCGTTTCTCCGCGACGACGCAATTGTTTGGCGAGCCCCAGGTAGACATAAGGCTGTCGGGGCTCTCGTCGCAGGCAGTCTTCGAGGAATTCCCGGGCGTTCAGGGATTGCTCCGAAGCGGCAAGCCATTGAAGCTGTTCAATCGTGAATCGTCCGCGCTGAATAATCTCTCGAAGCCGTGTTGAGGCCTCCTCATCCCGTCCCGTCAGCTTCAAGATCAGGGCCAGACGCCCCATGGCAATCTCTTGGTTGGGATTGACTTCCAAGACCTCCCGGTAGAGTTGCTCGGACTGAGCGAGTGACCCGCCGGATCGCTCAACTTCGGCGGCGGCGAAACGAGCCTGGAGGTATTCCGTTGGGTTCGCCGGTTGGACCCTCAGGTAGAACTCCAGCGCGGATTGCAGTTCCCCGAGCCGAGTCGCCGCTTCGCCAGCAATCAGCAATGCCGTTGGATGATGGGGGGTCTCGTCCAGTACGAGTCGGACCGTCTCAAGAGCGGCGCGGTACTTCCGACGTTCTAACTGGGCCTGGGCTTCACCGATGGCTTTGGTTTCGTCATCTTGCCACTCCAGAGAGTTGTTTCCATTTTCGTCGAAAGCTCGCCACGCCGCGGATAACACGACTCCGAAAACAACAACAGACGCTGTCAGGATCCCAAGCCTTGATCGCCAACGATTCCAAGTTTTCCGCATCTCTGTTTCCAACAGCCATTCACGCCAACCAGCAAAGTGCGAGTTGTGCGATAATCTTGACGTGGGACCTCCACGGATCAAGGGAGAATCTCCTCCATCGCAGCGTTGGTTTTGCCGTCAACGGGAAGCTGTCACTTTCGGTTGCGGCGGTCGTCCCCCTGTTTCTTGGTCTCCCCGTGCCTCCTGGGGCTTCGTTAGAAGATAGACTCGAATCTGTTCAGTCTGATGTGTTAAGATTTGATCGGTTACTTGGTGACAACAGCCGTCCGTTTCTCCGGATGATGATGGAGTGCGGTGCCGCGGGCGAAGTCGCAATCCTTGGCTAACGAGCGTGATAAGTAGGTGGTCCGATGCCGTGGTCCGGATTGAGTCGTGAACAGCTGACCCGACGTGCGCTGTTACAAGCCGGCGGATTGAGCCTCTTTGGACTCACACTCCCCGATTTGCTTCAGAGGCGGGCTCATGCTGATCCCTTTCCGACTCGGGGATCCTTTGGCCGCGCGAAATCCTGCATCTTGTTGTTCATGTGGGGTGGTCCGGCACATCAGGACACGTTCGACATGAAGCCGCATGCTCCCAGTGAGTATCGTGGCGAGTTTCAGCCGATCTCGACCAATGTGCCTGGACTGCAAATTTGCGAACACTTGCCGTTGATCTCCCAACGGTGCGACAAGTTGTGCGTGGTCCGTTCGATGACGCATAACAATGGAGACCATACTGCGTCGACCCATTACCTGTTGACGGGCGAACCACCGCCGCCCATCAACGAAGTTCGCCGCCATTGGCCGCACATGGGATCCGTCCTCTCGACACTTGGACGCTCGCGAAGCCTGTTGCCGCCGTTTATCTCGATGCGACCAAAACTTGAGAACGATGTTCCGCGGTTCGTCGAGCAGAGCCAGGGGCAATTCGCTGGCTGGTTAGGACCGTTGGCGGATCCCTTCACGATTGACGCCGATCCCAGCAAGGCGGATTACACCATCGGGGAACTCAGCCGGAGCGATGCGATTTCCCAACAACGGTTCGATGAGCGCCAACGGTTGTTGACCAACTTGAACGGTCTTCCCAGTAACGTCTCTCCGTCTTTAGAAGCGGTCGAAGCCAATCATGCGCGAGCGTTTGGGCTGCTGACCTCAGCGACGGAAGAACGGGCGGCGTTTGACCTCACGCAGGAACCCGTCGAAATCCGGGAACGTTATGGCCTCAATCCCCATGGGCAATCCGTGCTTCAAGCCCGGCGGCTTGTGGAACGGGGAGTCCCCCTCGTGACCGTGTTCTGGCCGAACGATGGCA
>JAGQQQ010000085.1 GCA_020426125.1 Planctomycetaceae bacterium | reverse complement strand
TCACCTGGACCGTTTCGGCAACGTGATTGATCCACCTGACGGGCACGCTCGCGAGAAGGCGGTCGAGATGCCGCTCGAAGTCCGCAAGCTGTACCGTGACCGCGACCAGAAGAGCTTGGACGAGATCCTCGCTCAGGAAGAAGAACTGAAAAGGCTGGCCGAGGGAATTCCCGTTCATCTCTTGGATGTCCATCTGGAGAAGGGAATGCACTGCGTCGATTGCCACTTTGTTCAGGACGTGCACGGCAACACGAAGCTCTACGGGGAAGTCCGCGCTGCGATCGAGATCCGTTGTGAAGACTGCCATGGTGATGTCGACCGCCCGGCAATCACGAACGAGAACGGAGTCGCCAAATTGCGGACTGCTGGCCCCGCCGCTCAAGACCGCCCCGATCCGTATCCCGATGGCCGCGACTTGACCAACATGTGGACTCCCTTCGGCAAGCGACGCTTCGAAGTCCGTGGCAAGAAGATTGTTCAAAATTCGATGGTTGAACCGGATCTGAGTTGGGAGATCACGCAGGTGGCGGAGACCGTGGATCCAAAGAGTCCGAAATACAACCCGATCTCCGCGCTCGCGAAGACGGTTCGCTTCGAGAAGAACGGAAATATGGCCTGGGGCGATGTTCCCAGCGATTCGGGAGCGTGCGCCCATAGTTCGAAGAAGATGAGTTGTATTGCTTGCCACTCCGCGTGGAACCCGAGTTGTTATGGCTGCCATCTGCCCCAGAAGGCCAACAAGAAGCTCCCCGATCTCCACAATGAGGGGGACGTCACCCGGAATTACGTATCTTACAACTTTCAAACGCTCCGTGAAGATGTCTATATGCTGGCGAAAGACGGCAATGTCACCGGCAATCGAATCGGGCCATCGCGCTCTTCGTGTGCGATTCATGTGACCTCGTATAACCAGAACCGCGAGTCGATTTATACGCAGCAGCAGACCATCAGCGGTGAAGGGATGAGCGGAATTGCCTTTAGCACGAACGTCCCCCACACGGTGCGAGGCAAAGGGGAAACGAAGACATGCACGGACTGCCATCTCGCATTAGCCAACGACAACAATGCGTTGATGGCACAAACGCTGATGCACGGCACCAACTTTATGAACTTCATTGGCCGCTTCTGCTGGGTGGGAGCCGGGGAAGATGGTCTGTTCGCGGTGGCCGTCACCGAACGGGATGAGCCGCAGACCGTCATAGGCAGTAGCCTTCACAAGGTGGTCTACCCCGAACGGTTTGAGGAACACAAAGAGAATCACTTTGAACTGGAACACGCGCACGAACATCCCGGCCGCGACGTCAGCGATCGTGTCTTTCATCCGTTTATGAAGCCTGAAATTCGCAGTGTTTTGGCTCGCGGAGAGTACTGCTATGCCGCCTGTGGCGAGGCGGGGATCCGGCTGTTTGATATTGCGTTCATCGACCACAAAGGGTTTTCCGAACGGATCACAACAGCACCTGTCTCACCGATTGGACAGAAGTTTTATATCCGGACTCCGTTTGCGACGAGCGTCGCGGCACCGACGACCATTGCCCCCGACCCGACGCGAACTCATGACCCCGCAAATCATGAAGCGGACGTCCACTCAATCTATGCCTACATCTATGCCACGGATCGGAAGCTCGGTTTGATCATGGTCGGCGCTGGCACACTGCTCGACGGCAACCCGCTCAACAACTATGTCGAACCGGAACTGACGTTTAATCCCCAAGGTCTCCTCAACGGGGCCGAGTCGGTGACAATTGTCGGAACGTATGCCTATGTCTGTTGCCCCGCCGGGTTGGTCGTCATTGACATTCAAGATCCAACGAAGCCGTGTGTGCTGACGACGATTGGCAAGGAGTTTCTCAAGAATCCCCGGGCTGTGCAGGTGCAGTTTCGGTACGCCTTTGTCTGCGATGAGGAGGGTCTCAAAGTCCTCAACGTCACCAATCTTGCCGGTCCTGAACCGGTGACGGCTCTCAAGATTCGCGACGCCCGGAATGTCTATGTCGCCCGGAACTATGCCTATGTCGCGGGCGGACATGAGGGGCTGATCATTGTCGATGTCACCAATCCCGAGATGCCGCACATCCACACTGTTTACAATGCCAATGGCTGCATGAATGACGTCAATGATGTGAAACTCGGCATCTACTATGCGAGCCAGTTCGCCTTCGTTGCAGACGGGCACAACGGCCTCCGTGTGCTGCAACTCACGTCACCCGAGACTCCAGGATACGACGCGTTTTATCCAAAGCCGGTGCCGTATCTGATCGCGACATATCCGATTCCCCATGAAGGAGAGGCCCTCTGTGTGTCGGAGGGAGTCGACCGAGACCGGGCCGTCGATGAATCCGGCAACCAGATTGCCGTTTTTGGCCGCGTGGGCGCCCGGCCTTTGAACTTTGAGGAACAACGCCGCCTGTATATCGGTCCGGACCTCAATACCCCCTACTTCGTCGAAGATGTCCAGCGAGACTGGACCATCGCCAACCCGCAGGATCGTGAGTCCCGAGTTCATCGCGACCTGGAACAATTTTACGGCCCGAGTCGACACGGTTCGCTGAGGGACCTTCGTCATGTTCCCCCGAGACCCGTTGAGTGATGGCGGAAAAGCGGACTCGTGGACAATCCTCTTTCCGTAGACGTATCGATGGCACGATAATGAACGAATCCAACACTGCCGCAATCAAAGAATGTGACGAGTGTGGCAGCACGTACTTTGCGGCTCAATCGCGGATGTCCAACCTCTGTCCCCAATGCGCTCATTCTCTGTACGGTTACCCCAATTGCGAGCATCGTTTTGTTGATGGACGATGCGAACGGTGCCATTGGGATGGTTCGGTCTCAAATTACATTCGTGGTTTGAAAGGGGATGTTTCGGATGAGAATGCCGGAACGACAAACCCATCAGCTTGAGATCTCTCGGATCCGTCCCGGTTGGAAAATGGTGCCTCAGGTAGATGCGAATAACGGTCGAAACAGGCCCCGCGTCAATCGTATCAGGCGTCTTCGCGGAACCAACCGTTGCGGGTGAACTCGGTAGATTCACCGCAAGTGGAGTCACCACGATGTGAAGGGCTTACTCCCCGCTGGATGGGGCTGGGACCGGCTCCGGGGAGGGGGCTGGAGTTTTATTCATGGACCATTTGAGCAGGGGGGGGGTCACCATCGTTGTGAGCATAACCATCACGACAATTGCTGAGTAGACTTCCTTACTGACGATGGGAACGCTACCCGCATGAAGTCCCAAGCCGACACTGGCGAAGATCAAACCGACTTCCCCGCGAGGAATCATCCCCAAGCCAATCGCCAACTTGTTGAGATGGCCCTCAAGAACCCCGAGTGAACAGACCTGCTTGCCGATGATCGCCGCGACGGTCAATCCTCCGGCCAGGAGCCAGACGCTGC
>JAGQQQ010000084.1 GCA_020426125.1 Planctomycetaceae bacterium | reverse complement strand
CCAGATTTGCCCGCGATGTCAACACTCCCCTCTTCTCCACGACTTGACGCTGAGCCTCGTTTTGAAGTCTTGCCGGAGTTTGTACGAGTTTGCCGAACCATCAACGGGTTGATCGTACCATGATTTCCAAGACGAGTTGTTGAAACAGAATTGACGAATCTCCGACCGATGTCCTCGCTGGTCGAAGACCTGTCCCAACAAACGACCGTTTTTCAGTTTTCAGTCCGTCCCATTCTTCAGCGATCCTCTGGCGCTTGGGATGACCATTCCATAGGCTCGGGGAAGGGGCGTTTTTACAACTGGCCGTCTTCCCAAGGGCCCGTAATCGCGAAGGTGATTCCTGGCGTCTGGATGTTGACGAACAGCCACTTGCCGTCGGAACTGAAGGTGGCTCCAGCCCATTCCTGTCCTCGGAAGTCGCCGGTGATTCCGTTGTGTTCGCCCTTCAGAACAATGTTATTCGCGGCGAATGAAAACAGGTTCCCATCGGGCGTGAGACCGTGGAGGCGTTGGGGGACATAGTCACCGTCTTCACACAGGATGATCCCTCCGCGAGGACTCACCGCGAGATTATCGGGGCTGTCCAGCACTTCAGATGAGGGGGACGCAAACACCAATGTCAACGCCTCCTGTTTGGGGTCGTACTTCCAGATCTGCCCCGCACCTTGTGGTCCGCCGCTCGTAGCGTCGAAGTAGATCACGCCGTTGCCATACCAGCAGCCTTCGAGACGGGCGAACGTCGTTCCTCGTTGGGCTTTGCCTTGGGAAAAGCAGCCAGCGGCATCTCTTTCAGATTCGTCAGCGTGACGTTTCTCGGGGTTCTCAATGGCGACCCATTCGCAGTCGAAGGTCTTTCCATTCTCTCCCAGCTTGCGAAGATCCGGTTGACCTTTCACTCGGAGCATTTCCAGGCGGCCGCCGTCGGCCAGTTTTCCGGCAGTCTTGGGAAGGAAGCGATAGAAGCCGGCTGAGCCGCGGTCTTCTGTCTCGTAAACAATCCCGGTGTCTGGGTCGACGGCGACCGCTTCGTGAACGAATCGCCCCATCTCTTTGATGGGATTCGCCTGCGTCTGGCCATCGGCGGCGACTTCGAAAATCCAGCCGTGGCTCTGATGCAGATCGAGTGTTTCCCCATCGTCCGAATCACCCCCTTCGACCACGGTCTCCTCGCAGGAGAGCCAGGTGTTCCAGGGTGTTGGCCCGCCGGCGCAGTTCTTGATGGTCCCTGAAAGGCTGGGCCAGGCTTTGAGCCATTCCCCTTTCCGCATGTTAAATTGCAGGTTCGAGCAACCGCCAGATGCGTTGTCATCGTATGTGATTCCGGCGGGACCGAACGCCTTCCGTACTGATGAGAGTTCATGGTTTCGGCACAGCGTAGCGATACCGTTCTCCTCAGCGATGACTGCCATTCCATCGTGAGCGCCAGGAGTGGGGGTGCCGTCCGCGAGATTGTCTCCCGTCCAGCCGAAGGACATGTATCGGAACCCTTCCGGCAGTTGGAGCAGTTTCAATCCGGTGGTTTCGTCAGCAACGGGGGCGAGCGAACCATATCCCAGGGAGCGGCCCTTGATTGCCGCGTTGGCGAGTAGGCCTTGAAACGCGGGACCAATTGCGCCGCTGCCAAGGCTGAATGCGGTCAGTTTCAAAAACGAGCGGCGAGCGAGCGGGGAAGGGGCGGACATTTCCAATCTCCTGGTACGAATGAATGGCGGTCA
>JAGQQQ010000083.1 GCA_020426125.1 Planctomycetaceae bacterium | reverse complement strand
CGCTCAATGGCGACATCGGCAACGATACCATCAACGGTGGCCTGAACGACGATACCATCGACGGCGGGACCGGGGACGACCTGCTCAACGGCGACTCGGGGATGGACACCATCTTCGGCCGCACCGGCAACGACACGATCGATGGTGGTGACGACAACGACATGCTCTTCGGGAACGAAGACAATGACACCATTAGTGGAGGAAGCGGGGACGACCTGGCCAGCGGCGGCTACGGAAACGACTCAATCAACGGCGGGACGGGGAATGACACTGTCGTGGGCTTCCAGGGAGATGACATCCTGCATGGCGACGATGGGAACGATGTCGTTCAAGGAGGCGATGGGGAGGATCTGATCACCGGGGACGACGGAGACGACGCACTCTCCGGAGGTGCCGGAATGGATACGATTTCCGGCGGAGCGGGGAATGACGAACTCCGAGGTGGAGGAGACAATGATCTGCTCGACGGCGATGCTGGCAATGACACGATCATTGGGGGAACAGGCGCGGATACGATTGATGGCGGCGACGACAACGATCGAATCTTCGGGAACGAGGACGACGACACCATCAACGGCGGAGCGGGGAATGACACCGTCAGCGGCGGGTATGGCAATGACCTGATTCACGGAGACGATGGGGACGATACCCTCAACGGGGACATCGGTGACGACTCGATCACCGGTGATGCCGGAAACGACCGAATCAATGGCAATGCCGGGATGGACACCCTCTCAGGGGGAACCGGGGATGATATCATCAACGGCGACGCCGGAGACGATCAGATCAACGGCGATGCCGGGATGGACACCATCTCTGGCGGAACCGGGGTCGACATGATCAACGGTGGTGACGATGCCGACACCATCTTTGGCAACGAAGGCAACGACATCATCATGGGTGATGGCGGCAATGACACTGTCAGCGGCGGGACCGGCAACGACACCATCAATGGCAACGATGGCGACGATACGCTGAACGGGGATTCCGGCAACGACACGATCCATGGCGACGCTGGCGACGACGCCATCAGCGGCGGAACGGACAACGACACGCTGAACGGCAATGACGGCATGGACACCATTAACGGTGACGCCGGCAATGACACGATCAGCGGAGGGGCCGATGGGGATACCATCTTCGGGAACGAGGGAGACGACACCATCACCGGTGACGGCGGAAATGACACCGTCAGCGGCGGGACCGGCAACGACACCATCAATGGCAACGATGGCGACGATACGCTGAACGGGGATTCCGGCAACGACACGATCCATGGCGACGCTGGCAATGACACGATCAGCGGAGGTCTGGATGATGACACGCTCAATGGCAACGACGGTGATGACATGATCAACGGCGACGCCGGCAATGACACCATCACCGGCGGTCTCGGCAGCGATGCCATCCAGGGCAATGCTGGGGACGATGTCGTCTCCGGCGACGAAGACAACGACTTGATCAACGGGGGAGATGGCAACGACCAGGTCAACGGCAATGCTGGGGACGACAGTGTTCATGGCGACGCTGGGAATGATGTCGTCAACGGAGATGCCGGCTTTGATACCGTGACCGGGGGAGGCGGGAATGACACCTTGAGTGGTGGCGGCGACAATGACGTCCTCTTCGGTGGCACCGGGATGGATCAGGTCAACGGCGACGACGGCGACGACTTCCTGATCTGGCAGGCTGGGGACAGTTCCGATACCAACATGGGCGGGGCTGGCGATGACATCCTGCTCGTTGAAATGAACGACAACAGCAATGTCGTCAACGTCACCGGGACCAATCCTGGCGAGTTTGACCTGGAATCCGGATTCACGCTGACAAACTCCGATTTGGAGTTCCTCGACCTGCGACTGCTTGGCGGAGACGACGAGGTCGATGCGAGTGAAGTGAAAGCTGGAGTCGGCCTGCGAACTCGGATTGTCGGGGGCGATGGATCGGACACCGTCCACGGCAGCCAGGGGGTCGACGAAATCCACGGAGGCAATCTGGCTCCCCTGTCGAATGCCGCCGACGGAAACGATTGGCTCTTTGGCCAGGGAGGAGATGACCTGATCTTCGGCGATGCCGGGAACGATCGAATTCATGGGGACGCCCCGGCCGTGCCCGTCGGCGACGCAATCCCCTATGAACTGTCGCTCATTTCGGGAGATGACACGGTCTTCGGCGGCGATGGGAACGACCTCATCAACGGCGGCTTGGGAGCGGATCTCCTCGGCGGGGGCGTGGGTGAGGATGTAATTCTGGGCAGTCTCCAGCAGGACTATGGGAACGCGGGAAATGATCCTGGGGATCGACCACCGTTTATTATCGATCCCAGCAACATCAATGATGTTCAGATTGATGCCGCGAATCTCGCCGTCTTCCAGGCACATGCCGCGGCGGACACCGATTTGCTCTTCGGCGGTGCCTGGTTCCTGGCCACAAGCCTGACCGCCAACATGACGAATCTCAACGAGAACTTCGACATGTTGCCGGTCCCATTCCGGCCGATGTTCGCCGGGTGGTCCGCATTTGTCACGGATAAAGCCGATCTCGCGAACGCACCCACCATGGCAGGCTTCTTCGGCCACGTCGACACCGGAATGGGGAGTTTTGCCGATGGAGCATCGACGGCCGATCCCGCAACGGTCGACCTCAACTTCCTGAGCATCGACCCCAATGACGCCATTGACGACGAGGTGTTCCTCACGCTCGACGGATCCGGTTCGGTCCAGGATATCCTGATCGGCAGCGCGGGGGCGGACGCGGCGACCGGCGGGGAAGGAGTCGACCGGCTCGAACTCCGAGCAGGAGATCAGGACATTTTCTTCCAGCACCCCATGAACGAACCTCAGGACGTGATCAATTTTGATTCCGGCCTCGACGGAGCCCCGTAACTCCCCCAATTTGGGATCTCTAGGGAAATCTAAGGTCCAATTCAGCCCGCATTCTCTTGGGGAATGCGGGCTGGCTCATTTCCGGAAGGAAAACATGGTTACTCCGGAGTGAGGGGCGAAAGATCCGTCGCGAGTTTGTCCGTCACGACTGCTTGCTCCTTCTCCACCCACTTCTGGAATGGCTCCACGAACAACGTATCCAGGATCAGTTGCGAAGCGTGGAACATCAGGATGGGAAACACCGCGAACGGATACCCATTCGCCGCCAGCCCCGAAGCGATGAAGACACCGATCGGCAAAGTCTTCTGACTCGCGGAGAATGCCACCGCCACCGCATCGTCGGCGCGGATTTTTAGAACCTTCGCCCCCGCGATGGCGACGAGCATCCCCCACAGATGCAGAGCCATACAACTGCCCCAGACCACTAACGCCGGAAGTCCGCTGTAAGAACCCGATCCGGCCCCTTGCAATTTGACTCCCCCCTGGACCGCAGCCCAGAAGATCAGAGCCAGAATACACATCTGCGCCGCAACGCCGAACCCGGTTTTCCGTTGATCAGCCCGCGTTCGAGCCCAAGGGAGGATTCGGGCAAGTTGCCCCAAGGTAATCGGGAGGAGGGCGGTGATGGTCAGCTTCCAGATCAATTCGACCACGTTGATCTCAACTGAACTATTGAGCCCGAATCCCAACCAGAAGGGGGTGACCAGAAAGCAGGTCGAGTTGGTGACAATGGTTCCTAAAAGGGAAACGGCATCGTTGCCGTTGGCTTTACGTGTCCAGACCGAGGCGGCGGCCATCGTCGACGGGACGCTCGCGGCGACCATCAACCCAACGGCGAAATCTTCGGATAACTGAATCAGAACGAGTCCCATCGCGGTGAGCGGCACCACGACCGAGTTGACCACCGTCGCCCACAGGACCGGTCCCGGCGAGCGGAAGGAATGCAACAACTTCTGGCTGTCCAATGTGACCGACATCAGGAACAGCACCGTCGCTGTGAGCACTCCGCTGGCGATGGTCACCAGATGCTTGGGAAACGTGGAGACCCGCTCGGGGGACGCATGAAATCCGATCCACATCCCCCAGGGAATGAGCACCACCAACGCGACAAGGAACCACCGTTTCTGGAGAAAAGTCAGCATAACTCGCTTTTGCTGGGATCGATTGGGGCGAAAGAGGCTTTCAGACGCCGAATAGAGCAAATACCGATACCCTGTCAATCTTGAAACATAAGGACCGGACCTGAAGGGGGCACGTCAGCTTTTGTGGGTGGATCGTGTTTTGAAAAACGTCATCAGGAGAACTCGGCGATTTCGGGGAAGATGGTCGTGTCGAGCAGTTGCGAGAAAGATTGCGTTCTCATTTGAAGGAGGCGGTGGAGCGGTCTGCGGAGATTCAGAAACCAGATGGCTCGCAGGCGGAGTTGCCAAATGATTCGCAGATTGGGGACGCGGCCCAAGCGACTGGGAAGGAATTTTCCCGGATGATTCCGCAGTCACGGGTTCGGGAAGTCGCCTTGGCCAGGGCTTCGCAGGCTGGTTGTCCGACCTGCGGCGAGGTGTGCCATCCTCGAAGGTCCTTCAACTCGATTGATGGACTGGTGCCAACGCTGGAACCGAAAGCCTATTGCCATCGCTGTCGACCTTGTTCAAGGACCGCGGGCTGAACCTTCTTTCTTCCTCATCGGTCGGTGGCCAGTCCTTGCTTCCCTCAAAGGGTTCGACTGGGCCTCGACAGTCGTGAACTGATGCCTGCGTTGGTCACAACGATGTTGGTCTGGTCACGTGGGAGCCGTGATCCTCGAATGGAAAACATGGCCGGAAGAAGACGATCCGGGGCCGGGCCAGACGCTCGAAGAGAAGCATCCGCACAAAGCCGTGCACGATGCTCACCGCTACCTCAGCAGCAATGCCTCACGCATACATGACGCGGCGTACTGAACCTCCCCAAAGTTGGTGGACAGTGAGTCTTCTGATGTCATGATGTATGACGGAAAGAAGATTCATGAAACGACAACGACGAATGTTCAGCTGGGAGTACAAGCTCGCAGCCGTCAAGACGGTGATCGAGCAGGGGCTCTCGTATGCCGAGGTCGCTCGTGATCTGGGGATTCGAGACACACTGATCCCCAACTGGCGGAGAGCCTCTGAGAGGGACGGGACGCTCCTGGCCGGGGGAACAACCACGAGCGGGGGGATCGGTTTCCCGACCATTTAAACCAGTTCCCAGCCCGGTCGGGGATCCCGTTTTAGGAATTGGTCCGCTTCAGGACAATTGGTTGCTCGCATATTGGGAGCGTCCCATTCGAGTTTCTTCGCAGCGCGATAGGCGACATTGCCGAGATGGTTCGCTTCGGTGAGCGGTCCGGCATAGCTGAATGGACTTCCGGTTTCGGCGCCCGTTTTGCAGGCAATCAGCCATTCCTCATGCTGCCCAGGTGAGTCCAGAATGAACTGTTCCGGACGCTCGAAGTCCTGGAAGTCCTCCTCAGGCAGCAGGACATGCTTGCCGTAGTCGGAGAGGAGCATCCCCTTGTCCCCGATGAACAGGACGCCGTTGCCCCATTGGGGAATGCCTCCGTCTTTCCAAATCTTTGGCTTATGGTTCCCCTGATACCAAGTCAGCGTACAGGCCGGCATCTCGTCGCGAGGACCGTATTCATAAACCGCCGTCATGGAAGCGGGAGCAATCTCCGGATGGGGCGGAATGCCAAACGCTTCGATCGTTTTGGGGGCGTCGAGTTTGAGTGCCCAGAAGGGAAGGTCGTTCCAATGACTCCCCAAGTCGGACATCGTTCCGTTACCGAAATCCCACCAGCGGTACCATTTTGGCCCGGGGAAGTAGACGTCGTGATAAGGCCGGGGTTTCGCCGGTCCGAGCCAGAGATCCCAGTCCAAATAGGGCGGGGGAGTCATTTTCTCCTGAGGGCGGTCCGTGACGTGGATGATGTCTTTGTTCTGCTTCGCTTCTTCCTCCGACTGTAACCCCCAAGCACGGGAGACCCAGACATGGGCTTCGGTCACCTTGCCAATCGCCCCAGACTGAATCAATTCGACGACCCGCCGGTAGTTCGGCATCCCATGAATCTGGGTGCCCATTTGGGTGGCAACTCCCGCTTCGGCCGCCGCCTCGGTGATCACTCGAGCTTCATAAACATTATGCGTGAGTGGCTTTTCACAGTACACATGCTTTTTCATTTTCAACGCGGGAAGCGTCGCGTAAGCATGGGTATGTTCAGTGGTGCTGACGACGACCGCATCAATGTCGTCCATCTTCTCATAAAGCTTTCGGTAGTCCTGATAAGTCCGAGCCCTGGAGAAAAGATCCGACGCTCGGCCGAGGTTTTGCTCGTTGACATCGCAGAGCGAGACCACATTCGCCCCCACCAAGGTCTGGCCAGTCATTGTGCGAAGATTTGCTCCGCCACGTCCCCCACATCCGATGAATGCCAGCTGGATCCGCTCATTGGGCGAATCCACGGCACGCAATCGCCGCGAGGAAACCAAACTGGCCCCACCGAGGAGAGCCGCCGTTTTCAGAAAATCGCGTCGCGTCGTCGAAGTCCCTTGCACCATCAACTCCCATCTGAAGGATTCCGTAAAAAATCACAGGAAGTGTATCAGGATTCGCTGATGTCTTCCTCCCTGAGCGGGAAAAGGGATCTTCGAAGGCGCGACGCCCGTTTCCATTCCGCTACTGCATCACGACCGGTTGAACCAACTTGCTCAATGCTCCCGAGAGTCGCTGTTGCATGGTGGTCGCACTGGTGTAGCCGACGTATCGACCCAGTTCCTTTCCATCAGGGGAAACGATCACGATGGTCGGATAGGCCCGGATTCCATGCTTCTGTGCTGCAAACCGGTCCCGGCTGGCATTCACTTTGACCGGAATAAAGTTCTCGGAAATTTGCTGGGAAACGGCCGGGGATGACCAGACGTCCCGTTCCAGTTTTCGGCAATAGGTGCAATAGTCGGTCGTAAAGTACAGCAACACGGGTTGCTGGGTTTCCCGAGAATTCTGCGAGCCCGTTTCGACGTTCGACTGCCAGGCGATCCCCAATGGGGAATCGGCCTCACAGTCCAAAAACATCCCCGCGAATACCGTCATTCCCATCAGCAACAACTTGATGCAGCGCATAGCGGATCCTCACCGTTCGATTAAAAAGTTCGACAGCCTTTGGCCCGAGAGATCCCACAACACGGACGGAAGAACACCCCAAACTTGCGATTGTCCCCAGTCCACGAGCGAAGGCATCTCTGTGCTCAAAGTGCATGACGTCCGCGACCAGGAGGCGCGGCTCCAACGATCCTTCCCGGAGAATGGAACAGCGCCTCGCACATGGGAAAACAAACAGGATAGAGAGGTTAGAGAAGGTGGAAACGGAACGTCAAGCGTCAAAGTGCCCCACTTTGGAAACTCGTTCCGACCGATCCGTTCAGCTTTGGAGACGCAGCCCCAGAGGTAACGAATCTCCGAAAACCTGAGCCGTCGTCTGGTCTTCTAACTCTCCGACGGTGGTTACGACCGTGACGTATTTTTCATGGGCATTCATGGACCTCAACCAAGCGACGGTTCGTTCGCGAACGTCTGATTCCAGGTCGCGATACCGGTCGCCGGTTCTTCTCGCCAACTGCATGACCGCCAGGATTCGCTCGTTTGACGGGTGTCGATTGTCCATCAGCAAATTGAGCCAACGCACTGCCGCGTCCGCCGGGACAACAGCATTCAGAGGTCCATAGAGTAGTTCTCGCGAACCGAGTCGGCCGATGGTCCAGAGCAGTGCCGGCTCAAGTTCATTGCGTCCCACCTCTGCCAGACGTTCCACGGCGTGGTCCCCCATCTCAATTTTTGTTGAGATGGGAAGCCGTTCCAGGGACCCCAACATTCGCCACGCTTCCGCCTTTTCGTGGATGTTCCCTTCGGATCGACGCTTCCCTGACCGTCTAGGAGTGCGACTCTTCCGCTGTTCATCTTTCAAACTGGTGATCAATGGAGCCGCCAATGCTTGTTGCTGGCCCGCCGGGAGTCCCCCGGAGATTCGCCGCCAGAGAATCCACCATTCCGCCATCACCGCCGGTCCACCAAACGCCAGCTTCCCTCGCAACGACTTCCAGGTTTCCATTACTCGCCAGTCATCCAGGGCGACACCATATCCGGGCCGGAGCGAATACCCGAGAAGATTGAGCCAGCGGCTTTCATGTTCCAGGCTCTTGTGACGACCCGGCTCAAGGAACATCAGCATCTCCCACATCTTCCGCAACAACGACGGTGGCCACTGCTCTTTCGAGAGTTCCAGCGATCGTGAGAGTCGTTTGGGCAATCCGGCCGGTTTTTCACTCCCTTTTCGAGTGAAGGACTGTTTGAGAACCTCGTAAGCGATGGCGATCTCCTCTTCGTCAACCACTCCAGCGGCTTCCCCCACCGCCTGATGGCCACACACATCCGTTTGCGTGGCAGAACGGACATCGAACTGCAACTGCCAGCTGCGGTTGCCTTCCTTTTCCCCACACCAGATCTGCAAGGTCCCAATCTCGGTTAACTTCGCGTGCAACGTCACCGCGACCGTCGTCGCTTCTTTGTCCTTGCGGGATCGGAGCACCGTCCGAATGGGAGGCAACGGAGTCAGTTGCTCCCGTTCCAATGGAACCACCGCCCCGGGGGGATCAATCAGCCGCACGCTGGAATGAAACAATGGGAACTCCACCGGCATCGCCACGCCCAACTCCAGCGGATGCTCTGCGATATGGACCTCCGCCGCCGGTTCCATTCCGGCAGGAAGCAGGCACATCGCCTGCAACTCGGCGGTCTCTCCTGTCCCAATTCCGAGGTAGTACGACCTTGGCAGGCCGGCAGCGATCCGAACTCCTTGACCTCGGCGGACCATTCCGTAGTACGCGGCGCCGCGAGAGACCGCGAGATCGTGCCGTTCATTCTTCAAGACATGGGGAGTCCATTCGGAATCTCCGTTCGCGAACCACTTCTGGATCGCTCCGACCACGCGGTCCTGCAGAAGAGGAGACGCGAAGACGCCGCCGTTGAACAGAATCACATCGGGACGGCACGAACCTTCCTCGCCGAGATGATTGCCTGCTTCACAGTGGTCCTGCAAAAAGGCTCCCAGATACCTGGTGATCGCCGCATCCGCCGCATAGGGAAGTCCAAACTCCTGAAATCCGGAGCCCTTCTTCCGCGGGCGTTCCGACAACCCGACTTCCGGAAAGAAGCCTTCGACAATCAAGTCACGGACCTCATTTCGAGTCAATTCGACCGTGA
>JAGQQQ010000082.1 GCA_020426125.1 Planctomycetaceae bacterium | reverse complement strand
TATGAAACTGTTCATAAAGGGCTGTCGTATGTCCCGCGAGGGATTCCGAAGCCTGCTGCTGTTGCTCCCGCCGCAGAATCTGGTGATGTTTGTCCAGGCTCAAGGTCACGAGATTGGCAATTCTCGCACAGTCCTCAACGCCACTGACATTCTCCTTCCCAATGATCAGCGTCCGCTGGGAAAGGAACACTCCCACATAGAGCGTCGACGCGCGTTTCAAGAATCTCGCTCGCCCCGGAGACTGATGACAGGCTTTCACCAGGGCTTCGGGGACTATGTCACCACCGCGCAAAGTGGCGAACAGAGTCGCGTGATTGCCCTGCACGTTTGCCAGTTCGAGCGGAATCTGGGTATCACGTCGCAGTTCTCCCAACAGAACCTCCACGGAGTCGTGGTCAGGATTTGCAGCCATGGGGTTTCTCTCTCTGATCGCCAAGGGACCCGGAACTCAAGGGGAGTTCCGTCTCAGAATGTTCTGCGTTCGACGTTTCCGCGTTTCGCGGAACGCAAAAACCTTAGCTTGAAAAAAAGGAAGTGCCCTCTTAGGTTCACGGAACGCAGTGATAACACACACTCTGACGTGAAATCACTGACCCTTTGGCAGAAATCGGGAAACGTGGGGTGGCAAGAATTCCGGGGTGCGTGCCAAAAACTGAACGAGTTCACAGAATGGGGGCGTAAACCGCTCCGGAGATGTCTCAACACGCTGAAGAATTTCCACAAACCATCGCTCCTCCAGCCGCTCGATTTCCTGGGGATCGGGATGCGGCTCGTCGTCACTCTGCAGGAAGTAGAGAGCGGTATGTTCGTACGCCGTTTCGGGACCGGCTGGAAGTTGACAGACGAAGGAGATTTCGCCTCCCAGTTTCAATTCTTCCCAGAGTTCCCGTTTTGCCGCCTGATCATACGACTCACCATGATCCACATGCCCCGAAGCGGAAGAGGTATAGCACTGAGGAAATTGGTCCTTCTGCCGGGACCGAAGATGGACGACGAGACGCCCATCGGATCGCCAGAGCCAGATATGGACGGCCCGATGCAACAAATTCTTTTCATGAACGACTGAACGCGGAGCTTGTCCGATCACACGGTCGTGCAAGTCGCAGACATCAAAAATCTCTTCCATGTGAGGGCTCCTTGGACGTCAGCAACGGCCGGTTTGACTCGTTTCCCGGTTTTTTCAGAGTTTGTTGTACGAAACCTTTCTCTGATTCGCACTCTTCATGAGAGGGGAGATCGATTTGTCCTGGGGCAACACCCGCTTGAATCGGTCATTTCCACACTTCCTTCGTTTGCCTTGATTCAGGAAACTGAGACCATGCGACTGACGCTGAGAACCATTTTGGCGTACCTGGACGATCAGTTGGAGCCGATTCAGGCCCGTGAGATTGGAGAGCGGATCTCCCAAAGCAAAGAAGCGTCGGCGCTGGTTACTCGGATCAAGGAAGTGATTCGACGACGACGTGTGGGGGCTCCGGAACTGGCGGGACCAGGGTCCGGTCCTGATCCCAATTTGGTCTCCGATTATCTCGAGAATGTGCTCGCGCCGAGTCAGGTGTTGGAGTTGGAACGTCTATGCCAGGCCTCGGACATTCATCTCGCAGAGGTGGCGGCCTGCCACAAGATCCTGACAATGGTTTTGGGACAAAAGATCGAGGTTCCGGAGGCGACCCGTCAACGGATGCATGCGCTCGGTTCTCGGAAGGCCCCTTCGGCCCCTTCCCCCACGGAATCAACCCTGCAGCCCATGACTGAAGGGATCGGCAATGCCGTGGCCGCGCAATCCCTCGATGATGGCTTGCCCGATTTCCTCGCCCGAAGAAAACAGTCCCGGTTCTGGGGAATCGGATTGGCAGTGGTTGTGGGAATTGCCTGGGGGATTTTGGTGATCACCGACCAAACTCTTTGGAGCCAGCCCGGTCCTTTGAGTGAAGAGGATCTCGTTGCTCGTCCGATCGAACCCGATCAAACGAATTCCGTTCCCGGGCGGGTTTCGGGGGAATCAGAGCCGAGCAACAGGATCGACCAAGTTTCCGCTTCCGTTTCTCAGTCGGACGGAACCCGTTCGCAACTTGCCGCGACCGACACGGTATCCTCATCCGTCGATGGCCAGAGCATGCCGGCTAACGGGACGAACGCAAATCCGTCTATCAATCCTCCGGCCCCTCCCGACGCCCCTGAAACGAGTTCCGAAACGGACTTGGCGAAGGTCACCAATTCCTCGGAACCACCAGCGACCACCCGCCCCCCCTCGGATTCGAAGACCAGTACCGCAACGGCTCGGCAGGACGTGGCGGAAAAGCAGGGCGATCCCGTTCCGAACGTTCCTCCCATGATCTACGTGGCCGGCGATGGCATCCTGTTGCACCTGCCAAGCCAGAAATCGGTCTGGAAGACAATCCCGCTTCAAACGCCAATCGGAATCGGCGATGAAGTGGCAGCCCCAGAACCTTTCGAAGGTCGGCTCAATCTCAATGAATCGGTTGAACTGGAACTCCACCCCGGGACACGAATCAAACGACTCTCCAGTCCAGATACCACGCTCGCCCTGTCATTCAATCGTGGGCAACTCGTCCTCATTCGTCCGGCGGCAATGGCGAATGATGTCAGCATCGATCTGACAGTCCAGGGTCGCCAGTGGCGAATTGAACTCTTGGAACCGGAAACTCGCTGTGGCGTGGATCTGGTACTTGCCGAACCAGATGGCCCCCCCGGTCACATGAGTGAACTCCGCCCCAGTGGAGGACTGGTTGTCGGAAAAGGCCGGATTCGAGTCAGCGAAATTGGACAGGAAGCCACCGAACTGACAGTCGCCGATGGCTACGCACCTTGGCCAAAGGATGGAGACGCGATGTCTCCTCGAGCGGATGCCGCCGTCCCGTTGTGGCTGCTTCCGGAGGGGAAATTTGTGACCCCGGCGGCCCGAAGTCTAGCCAAACTCTACGAGCGGGAATTCGTCGACGATCTGTCAGTCGTCCAGAGCATTGGCCCGGTGGTGAAGGATCGGCGCGCATCCATTTCCGACCTCGCCGTGCAGACCATGTCCCTGATCGACGATTACCACGAACTCGTCACAGCCCTCCACGCAGAGAACGAAGAGGCACGAACGTCCGCGATCCGCGGACTTCGTCTCTGGCTGCCGCAGAGTCCGGAACACGCCCCGCTCCTTGCGGAGGAATTGGCACTTTCCTTTCCCGAAGATCAGATCGCCCCTGTGACGCGACTCCTTTGGGGATACGGTCCAGATGACGCCCGAGACAAGGCGACGTCCCAGTCGCTCGTGGAACAACTGGGAGATCCCGAACTCGTCATTCGGGAACTAGCCTTTTACCATGTCTCCAACCTAACGGGACGCAGCCATGATTACCTTCCGATGGCACCGCTTCCGGAGCGGAAGGCTGCCATCAATCGCTGGGAAGAGCATCTCAAACGAAACGATGGAACCTTATTGCCCGCGGAGTAGGAGATTCTCAACGACTTGCGACCGGTTTGGTCATCCGTCGGTTCGATGGGGCACCGGGGATGCCTCCGCTTGGCGCGCTCGCGAGTCCCTCGATCACCCAGGGTGATTGCGTCCGGTTTCTGGCGACGTCCCGTTGTGCGTGGAAATTCGGGGCACCGATTTTCTTCAGCGAGTGGAACTGGCAAGGTTCTCTCGGTTGAAAACCATATGGAAACCGGCGAAAGTCGGAGGGGTTCCTCGCGCGAGATCGGCCTTCGTCTTAGTCCTTCATGATTGTGAATGGCCTGCCCGTTTGTCCTGCCAGAGAAAGCGTCCCCTATGAAACGAATTGCCCCGTCCGTCAGCTTCCCGTTGGCTCTCTCTCTCTTGGCCACCTTCATGGTCGCGCGCCCCGGAAGTGGTCAGGATCAGCCGGACCCCAATGTCGCCGCCGCGCAGCGACCCTTGTCGATCCTTGAGGCCAACGGGGGGTGGTCCGACTTGTTCAATGGCCAGGATCTCACCGGCTGGACAGGCGACACCGAAAAACACGTCGTTGAAGACGGAAAACTGGTTTGCCAGAAAGGGGCCAAGTACCTCGTCACCGAAAAGGAATATGGCGACTTCGCGTTCCAGTTCGAGTTCCTGCTCGAAGAAAGCGGGAACAATGGCATCGGGATTCGCGTTCCCGAAGGAGGGCACCCCTCGCGAGACGGCATGGAAATTCAAATCCTCGACCACAACGGATCTCGCTATCAATTCGACGTGCCGCAGGGAAATGGAAACTCTCGGAAACTGAGCTGGCTCAAGCCTTGGCAATATCATGGCTCAATCTACGGGATCGCCCCTGCCAAAACGGGCTATCTGAAGCCGCCCGGGGAATGGAACCAGCAAACAATCATCGCCATTGATGACCATATCATGGTGATCCTTAATGGGGCTTTGATTGTCGATGCCTTCCTTGAGGAACTGACTCCGATCGACGGCCACAACCATCCTGGGATGCACAGGAAATTGGGTCATCTCGTTCTGGCTGGGCACAACGATCGAGTCGAGTTCCGCAACCTGAAAATCGCGGATTACTCCGCCCCCCCGACCAAGGCCCGATCCGATGCGGACAACACGCCGCCGCAAGGATTCGGGACGCTATTCAACGGTCAGGATCTCACGGGTTGGAAGGGGCTCGCTCACAACAATGCGAATACCCGCCGAGCCCTTCAGGGAGAGGATTTGGCGACTGCTCAGGCCAAGGCGGACGAGACGATGAACGCCCACTGGAGCGTGGCCGATGGGATCCTCACCTACGACGGCAAAGGCCAGAGCCTATGCACCGCCAAAGATTATGGCGACTTTGAGATGTATATCGACTGGAAAATCCCGGCTGGAGCGGATTCCGGAATTTACTTGCGAGGAACGCCGCAAGTGCAAATCTGGGACCCCTGGGATCCTCGCGTGAAAGAAGGTGCCGATCCGCCAGCCACCCCGGAAGAATGGGTCAACGCCTATACTAACGGTCGAAACCTTGGTTCGGGGGGACTTTGGAACAATCGTCGTTGGCGGAACGCCCCATTGACTCGTGCGGACAAGCAACCAGGGGAATGGAACACCTTTCTGATTCGTATGGTCGGCGACAAGGTCACCATCTGGCTGAACGATAAGCTGATCGTCGATCGCGTCGCGCTGGAAAACTACTGGGATCGCACGGGAGAATCCCCTTTGCCCCGCGCCGACCAGATTGAACTCCAGCACCACGGCAGCGCGCTGTACTTCAAGAATCTTTATCTTCGCGAATTGCCTTATTAAAGCATCCGCCCTGACGCTGGGGCGGTTTCAGTTAAAGAAAATCCGAAGCACGAAATCTCTAACACCAGGAAACGAGACCAGAAGTCCGTTTTCCCTTTGGAATCTTGTGCTTGTTTCGGATTTGTTTCTGCGGATTGGCAATCTTGCCGTTCATTGGTTGAAGTGACTTCCATTCGTGTCGTTCGGTGTTCTCAACTCACTGATGCTTCTTGGGCTGGTGGCCGTGATGCTCCCGGTCATCGCTCATTTGTTGAGCAAACGCCGGTATGATGTGGTGTATTGGGGGGCGATGCGGTTCTTGGAACTGGGACGCCGAACTCGGCAGCGAATTCGGATTCAAGATCTGTTATTGCTGTTTCTCCGAATGGCGATGATTGCCTGCGTGGCCCTCGCTTTGGCACGACCGTGGGGAAGCGGCGCTCTGGTTGGAGGACTGGCGGAGTCGGTCGCCCGAGATGTGGTCTTTGTCATTGATGGCTCGACCAGCATGGCTTGGCAGGAAGACGGGATCACTCCCCACCAACAGGCCATTCAATCGGTTCATGAGTCGCTGGAAGAACTGGGTGGTGCGGACTCTGTCAGCATCATTGATGCCCGCCGCACTCCCCGTTTGGTTGTTGGGCCGGTCACCGGCGATTGGAAGCCGATTCGGGACGCTTTGGCGACCTTACCCGAGCCATCAGGGATGTCCAACATTCCTGCGGCCGTCGCGGAGGCAATCAAACTTTTGGCCAAAGGGACTCATGTCGCTCGTGAAGTGATTGTCCTCGCGGATGACCAGCGGTTCCCCTGGCAATCGGACAATGTCTATGCCTGGGAACGGGTTGATGACCGCCTGAGGCAATCGGAGATTCGTCCCGTGATTCGCTCGGTGACCGTCGGACCGCAAGGGAAAAATCGGGTGAACGTTTCGGTGGGGCCCATCGAACTCTCCCGGGAATTGACTGTTCCCGAATTTCCAGTGAGGATTCGGGCTCAGATCAGCCAGTCAGGCGAAACGGCCGTTCAGAAGCGCGTCCGTTTGGAAATCGGCGGCAAGCGGCTCGATGAGAAGTCCACGGAAGTCCACCTTCTGCCCCAAGGAGAATCGACTGTCGAGTTTGAGCATGTCTTCGCATCCGAAGGCAGCTTTCTCGTCAGTGTCGTCGTCGAGGATGATCCGTTACCGCAGGACAATCGGTCTGAGGCGGTGATTGTCGTGAGTTCCGGGATTCCTGTTCTACTTGTGGACGGCGACGCCCGCCTGGATGAAACGAACAGTGAGACCTTCTTCGCCAAGTCCGTCTTCGCGTCATCGGGAAAGCGGTCCCCCTGGGTGCGGGCGACCGTGATCCGTCCCAGTGAGTGGAACGACAGCATCCTGGAGAAGACTCGCGTCGTTTTTTTGGCGAACATTCCTCGTTTGTCCCTGGAGCAATGGGCCGCGCTTGGAGAGTTCATCGCAAACGGTGGCGGCGTTGTGATTGCTCCCGGCGACCGAATCGAACCCGATCACTGGAATGCCTTAGTCGATGAGGACTCGCAACCGCTCCTGCCAGCAGAACTGACATCAATCGAACAGGATCAACAGCAACCCGACGCAGAGGCGATTTCGATCTCGTCCGACTCCCTGGAAGATTCCTGGCTTCGGCGATTCCGAAAGGAAACCGGGGTCGACTTCTGGCAGACCCGCTTCGCGAAATGGTGGAAACTCGCTCCTCGCGAAACGACAACGGGGGGAGACGAGGAAGTGACGGGAAACCCCGAAAGCGAAACGGGTTTGAGAGTGACGGCCGAAGTCTTAGGCTCACTCTCCAATGGGGATCCGTTGCTCGTGTCCCGAGACCTGGGACAAGGCTCAATCGTCCTGCTCGCAGTTCCACTCGATGCGGACTGGAGCACATGGCCAGCCAAGAATGATTTTGTGCCGTTTCTCCACGAGATGGTCTTTCATCTCACCTCCACGGGCGTTCGCCGCAATCTGGAAGTCGGGGAACCATTGTTCATCTCCCTGGACGACGAAGACAAACTCCAAGACTTCGTGGTCTCGGGGCCAGGTGTCGAAAAAGGACGACTCCGGGAAGTTTTTCAACGAGGATTGCGTCTCGGAGAATTCGGAGAAACAGAAATTCCTGGCCGGTACGAGGTTCGGCTCGCGAACAATGCCACGGAAACGGAACACTATGTGGTCAGGGAAGATGGCCAGGAATCCGACCTCCGTTCGTTGCAGGAATCCGACTGGCAGCTACTCGCCGCCGATGACCGAATCGAACGTGCGACTGATCCGTCCGAGGCGTTGGCCTTGAAAGCGGAAAATCAGCCACGGGCGGAACTCTGGTGGCTGCTCCTCGGGATTGTCGTGGTGATGCTCATCGGTGAGGTGGCACTCACGAGAAAGATGGTTCAGGAAGGACATGCCGCATTGGAGGAACTGGAAGCGGTCGCGGTTTGAGAGCTTCCCCCTTCAGGGAGTTGGCAGGTTCAAATGCCGTCACCCCTTGACGCGAGTCGGATGTTGGCAAGTCTTACGTGTAACGCCGGGAAATTGACGCCTTCGGGGCCATTGCCTCAGGTGTGGATATGGTCGGCCCCTTCGCGGTTGACCATATCCTTCTCCGGCGTGTTCCTCAAGTCTGCGGGACGATGAAGTCCCGTCGAGAACACGACCAGAAGGGGACCACCAAGGGGGATGAGCAGAAACCCAAATAACGGAGACAAGGTGTTGAGATAGGTTGTCGTCACACGGTGGGTTCTTGATCGATAAAACCAACTCAAATACACCAGGAACAGTGCGTACGATTCAAATACGTACCCCAACCCCCACCGCTTTGCGACAGACAGATTCTGATTCTCGTCAGCGACGAGTCCGGCGAATGCGATGACCATCAGAAGTGCCAGCAACCCGCCGAGGCCGCGAATCACGTATCCCATTCCAGGACTGAACATCTCGGTGGATGATTCTGTAAACGTGAACTCGAGATGCCCATCGTGATCGGGGTGCAACCCCCAAGCCACAATTGCCAACAGGGCGCCGACCCCACCCACCATCCAAATGGGAATCAAAACGATCAGCACCCCGGGAGTCAAACCTTGCCCAGAAAACCCCAGGATCCGGGTTGTCGTTCCCCCGATCAGAAGAGCCACGAGGAAGGCGTAGAGAAATCTGGCCGACCAGATTCGCAGGTTTGCCGCCAAGTCGGTTTTCGCATCGCCTTTCTCCCTCGTTGAGTTCATTCCTCAATCCCAGCGTCGCCGCGGCTCTCACGTCGGAAAATGCGACCGAACCGGCGCGTGTGAGCGACATCCCGAAATTCCCACATCCGACTGACAAGATCCCTCTAAGTGTGATAACTTTGATGCGTGGACTCTCGCGGACGAACTTCGTCTGTTGAAAATTTGTTCTACTTCGCTCATCGAGACAATGCAAATGCCCACACGACGGACCACACTCAAAACGCTCGCGGCCGGGGCGATCGCCAGTTCGATGACCGGATTGACAGGGCGGACGCTCGACGCCTCGCCATCTGCGATTCTCGGGAAAACGCACCACCCGCCGCGAGTAAAACGTGTCGTGTTTCTCTTTATGCATGGCGGTCCGAGCCATGTGGACACCTTTGACTATAAGCCCTCGCTCCAGAAATCCGATGGGGAACCCTTGCCGTTTGAGGCTCCACCCAACCTTGATGCCAAGCCAGTTCTCATGAAGTCCCCCTGGAAGTTCGCGCAATACGGTGAATCAGGACAATGGGTTTCAGAACTGCTCCCCCACCTCGCCTCCAAGGCTGATGATCTGTGCGTCATCAAGTCCATGTACAGCCGAGGACAGTCGCATGGTCAAGCGGTGTCGATGATGCACACCGGAAGTGACAACCTCGTACGGCCCTCCGTCGGAGCGTGGGTTTCTTACGGTCTGGGACCGGAAAATCCCAACTTGCCGGCTTTCGTCTCGATTGGCCCCTCAAGCGGACACGGTGGCCCCAGAAACTACGGCGCTGCCTTTCTTCCGACCGAACACCAGGCCACGACCATCGGTCGGCAGGGAAAACTCAGTCAAAACGCCACGATTGAACACCTGATGGGAGCTGACGAGCCAGCCATTCGGCAGAAACGACGCCTGAACCTCATCCAGGAATTCAACCGATCGCACTTGGAACGCGTGGGGCAGGATGGGGAAATCCACGGGGTCATCGAAGCGTATGACCTCGCGAGCCGCATGCAGATGGTCGCCCCGTCCGTCCTGGATCTCTCTGGCGAGACCGAAACAACACAGTCTCTCTACGGCCTGCATACCAAGGAAACGGAAAACTTTGGTCGGCAATGCCTGCTCGCCCGACGACTCCTCGAGGCGGGTGTCCGTTATGTCGAGTTGTCGACCGGCAACGTCTGGGACCAACACGGCGGATTACGAGAGGGGCACGAAAAGAACTCACTGGCGACCGACAAGCCCATCGCCGCACTCCTGACCGACCTGGAAGCACGTGGCATGCTCGAAGACACGCTTGTCGTCTGGGGGGGCGAATTTGGTCGGACGCCCACCGTTCAGGGGAGCAATGGACGCGACCACAATCCGCAGGGATTTACCGTCTGGCTCGCCGGAGGAGGAGTCAAGCGGGGCCTCTCCTACGGGGCCACGGACGAGTTCGGGTATTTTGCCCAACAGGACCGTGTGCATGTCCATGACTTGCATGCCACGATCCTTCACCTGCTCGGTCTCGACCACGAGAGGCTCACATACCGTTATGCCGGCCGGGACTTCCGACTGACGGACATTGCCGGAAACGTCGTGCACGGCGTTCTCCAAGAAACTGCTTGAACACGGTTCCCAACCTCGCAAGAACGCCGCAACAACTTCACCCCGCATTAGCAATCGCCGACGGCTTGTTCCCACCACATCCTGGGCGCGCTCTCCAGCGACCAAGTTCCCTTGCGAGTTTTCACATTCCTGTCTCGGCACAGACCACAACCGACGAGCGAAAGGACAGAGAGTAAGGACATCCACGAAGCGGTGACATGCACCGAATTCTGACACGACAACCACAACTGCCAACTCGAATGGCCATACCTGATCCGACTTACTGCGTCTCGTCGATCGATGTGGGGCAAATCAGGAACGCGACACAGTGAACAAAGGGCACCCGGCACATTAGAGACCACGTCAATGGGACCATCCGCACCTGGGATCACCTTGAGTGTGAAGTCAACGATTCCCGCGTTTGCTGAAAACCCTGCATTGGCGAACCGCAGCCCCCAGTGTCAGGCGACGATCCTTTTCCTCGGAATTGAGGCGAAACCACCGAAAATTGAGGCGAGCGGATTCGAACTCGTCAGGGCCTGTCAACGTGGGTTGACCTTGAGTCCCCCGCACGTGCTGTCGGTAGTCTCGTAAGCACCTTCCCACCGCAATTCGATCCTCTCGGCTGAAGGGGCGAGGGACGATCGCGACGGTCTCCCCGCGTACAATGACAACCCAAAACTCTTCCCCGGATTCCATAGAGGAAACGGGATACACGAAATTCGCCTGACTCCGCCAGTCGTGAAACCTGCGCAGATGAAGGTCGAGACGCGACAAAGCTTGCAATCGATCTCTTAGGCGGGCAGCCTTTTCGTAGTGACGGGACTCCACCGCCATTTCCATCTGCTGACGCAGCCGATGAAGTGTCGGTTCCGTGTTCCCTTCGAGAAACACTCGTCCCGCTTTGATTGCGGCGGAATACTTGCGGCGAGAACATTCGCCGAGACACGGGGCCAAGCAGGTCCCGAAGTCCGCACGAAGGCAGGGCGAGGCTTGACCCAAGTCAAACAGAGCCTCTTCGCCCCGAAAGACCATGGGAGTGTCCTTCGGGCAGTCGCGCAGTTGAAACTCATGATTGAGTTCCTCCACCGCCAGACGGGTGTAACGTGTCATCGGAATGGGCCCCCAGACTCCCGAATGACTTATCGGGATTTTCGGCTGGAGTTGAAACGATGGAGCGTCATGCCGTCCCAGTACGATGTACCCCAGTTTCATTCGGGTGGGATGTCCCTGAACATTGAAATTCGGGCGAAGACGACGGATCAACTCCCGTTCACGGAGCCAGGCAACCAGTTCATGGATCACAGGTTGCCAGACGAGACGCCGGGCGTGGCGACCGATCCGAACCTCTTTTTTCCCCCGAACTTTCGAAGAAAAGTAGGTGAGCAATCGCTTGTTCAGGCATTTCGACATGCCGACATAGATCACCTGCCCTTGTTCATCAGCGTAAGCATAAACTCCAGGAAGCGGAGGGCACTCGCTCCGAATTCTCCGGCGGATTTCTCTTTTTGTGCCCACCAGCGGGATCGAAGACGCAGGCAGAAGCCCCTGATGGTACCGACTGCCTGAGAGAAGATCGATCAGATCTTCTTCAGAGGCAATGAGTGGCCGTTTCCGTGGCATCGGTGGTTCCTTCCGACTCTCTTCCATTCTGGCAGCCTATCCGCCGACTGATGATCCCACAAGAATGCCTATGGGACAAGGTGCGCCGAATCACGTGCGCAGATTGACACAACAAGTTGCCCCATCTAAACTTTGGGCCAGTCGTTAGCCGGAACACCGATGGCCGATGCCTCCGCGACTCGCGTTCCCTTTCCGCGGCATCGCCCTTTCGAAACGATTGATCCATGCCTCCCGAATCTGACGTGACGCTGACTCCCGATTTGATCAGCGACTGTGAACGTGTTTTGGGATATGTCTTCACGGATCGGGGATTACTCGCGCGGTGTCTAACCCATGCCTCGGCCGCCCGGACTCGGCTGGAATCCAACGAGCGGCTGGAATTTCTGGGGGACGCCATTCTGGGGGCGATTGTTTGTGAATTGCTCTATCACCAATACCCGGAAAGCTCGGAAGGGGAACTGACGCGGATCAAGTCCGTAGTGGTCAGTCGGGAAACTTGTGCCCGGATGATCGAAGACTTGGGACTGATGCCGTTCCTTGTTTTGGGTAAGGGAATCGCCACTCATGATCAGGTGCCGATGTCGGTTTTAGCGACCGCCTTCGAGGCGATTCTGGGAGCCATCTATATCGACGGCGGATTCGAGTCTGCTCGTCAATTTGTCCTGCATGCTTTGGGGGACGATGTCGAACGAGCAGCCGATTGTGATATTGGCGTCAACTACAAGAGCCAACTTCAGCAACGAACACAGCGGGCTTTCGGGGAAACACCGAGCTATGTGCTCCTCGATGAAAAGGGACCAGACCACTCGAAGTGCTTCAAAGTCGCGGCGATTGTCGGGGAACGGCAATTTCCCGCCGCTTGGGGGGCCAGCAAAAAAGTGGCCGAACAACGAGCCGCGCACAATGCCCTCGCCACGATGGACGGCGAAACGCCGCCCCATCTTGCGGAGGAGACGGTCTGACACCTTCACCGACCATTCCTTTCGGGATCTCCCGGCCATGACCGACTCCGATTCCTGGAACTTCGCTCCTCGAAGCCGCGCCGACACGATCGCTGCACTCACAACGGAGACGTGGGATCTTGTCGTCATCGGGGGCGGAGCCACGGGCTTGGGAACGGCCATGGATGCCGCCAGCCGGGGATATCGCACGCTCCTTCTCGAAGGCCGGGATTTTGCCAAAGCAACGTCCAGCCGAAGCACAAAACTGATCCACGGTGGGGTTCGGTACTTGCGACAAGGAAACCTCTCCCTCGTCCGAGAGTCACTCCGAGAACGGGAACTTCTTCTGGCACTCGCCCCCAAACTCGTTCGGCCCCTCGAATTCGTGATTCCCGCAACCTCCTGGTTGGGAACGGCCTTTTACGCGACCGGCCTCAAGGCGTATGACTTCCTCGCCGGTTCGATTCCAGGTCGGAGGTCTCGGATGCTTGGATCGGAGGCCATCTCCCAACGGTTTCCAACGTTGAAATTCGATCATTACGCCGGGGGGGGAGTGGCGTACCATGACGCGCAATTCGATGATGCTCGACTGGCAATCGCGATTTTGAAAGTCGCGATCGCACACGGAGCTTTTGCGTTGAATGACTTTCCTGTCACCTCAATTCTGAAGGACTCCGGCCGGATCTCGGGAGTCGTCGCGCGAGACGAAGACACAAGCCGGGAATACCAGATCCGCGCAAAATCGGTGATCAACGCGACAGGAATCTTTACTGATTCGATTCGCGAAATGGACGATTGCCAGGCGAAGCCGATCCTGAGACAGAGTCAAGGGGCTCATATCGTGGTCGATCGAGCCCACTTTCCAGCGCACTCGGCCGTGATCGTTCCGGAAACAGACGATGGCCGAGTGCTCTTCTTTATTCCCTGGCACGATAAAGTGCTGATTGGGACAACGGACGTTCCCGTCGATGGCCCGGAATTGGAACCCCGGCCGGGTGATGCCGAAGTGGATTACCTGCTCGACTACTCACATCGTTATCTGGCAACGCCGCTGGAGAGATCGGAGATTCGTAGCTCCTGGGCCGGCTTGCGCCCTTTGGTCTCGACGGGAGATTCTCGGTCGACTTCAAAGATTTCCCGGGATCACCATCTGGAAGTCTCGGACAGTGGCCTCATCACCATCGCCGGCGGAAAGTGGACAACCTTCCGAACGATGGGGGAAGACGCCGTAAACCGGGCAATCTCTGTCGGCGGACTCGCTCCCAAACCCTGTTGCTCGGATACCGTTTCGTTTCCCGTGTCCGAACTCGACAGTGCGGCCGCATGGGACGAGTTTCCTCAGTCCGTGGTGTGGAAGTGTGTCCATGAGGAGTTCGCACGCACGGTAGAAGACGTTCTCGCCCGGCGATCTCGCGTCTTGTTTCTGGATGCCAAGCGAGCCATCAAGTTAGCGCCGCAAGTCGCTCAGACAATGGCGCCGCTTCTGGAGAAATCAAGCGACTGGATCGAGGCGCAAATCTCTGAATTCACCAAACTGGCACAGCGATTTCTTCCGGCAGAATGACCCCCCATGTTTCATGGCTTTGCGAAGGTGACGAATTGCGACCGGCAAAGGCTGAATCTCCCGTGACCCTATTCTCCTGAACCTCACTCTCCCATGCACGCCTGCTTCGTCGCGTTGAATGCTTATCCAGCCATCGAGCCCGGTGTGCCAGGAACATTCGGGGGAATTGAAACGCGGGCCTGGCAATTCGCCCGAGGGCTCGCGGAAATGTCCGATTTGGACGTCTCGTTCGTTGTCCGGCATCCGGCTCCGCTCCTTCGACCGGAAGTGGATGGTGTCCGACTGATCCTGATGCGGGACCGTCTGTATCATGTCCGCGATTCGCTTCTCTCTCGATTAGAGCGACGGTCGCGTTTTCCCGGGATCGTCCTGCGTCACCCCCGCGTCAGTGACGCCCTGTTTCTTCCGTTGCTGGCCGCCCGGAAGGCCCTCATCCCCCCCCCCTCCCCCCCCTCCCCCCTCCCGTTTTTTTCGACCATTGAACCCGACATCTTCCTTACATTTCCCTATCAAAACAACTCGCGCACGGCATATCCCCTCCCCCCACCG
>JAGQQQ010000081.1 GCA_020426125.1 Planctomycetaceae bacterium | reverse complement strand
CAGTGGGTTTTGTCCGTCAGTCACCCAGCTTGACGATCTCGCGAGCTTTGACACTCAGTCGTCGGGAGCAACGCGAACGTCGCTTCCGACGTCTCTAGCATTCTCATGGCTCGATCGGGCGGAGGTAGCCCAAGTTCATTCGTCGGCCTCTGCGGAGGCCGACGGTCCGCTGGAGGTCATCCTCGGTGGCGGCCCCGGGGACGACCTTTGTGTTCGTCACTTCCGCGCCCAGCGTGATCTTCCCGATGGTCCCTTCGTTCGTCTGAAAAAAATAGCAGTGTTCATCGCTGCCATGTTCCAGAACTCCGGTCGCGGGCTCTCCGTTTTCGATGATCTCATTGACGGAGTGGCGACCGTTTGTCGTGGACCAGGGCTCCCCAATCTTCCATGTCTTGAGCCCCACCGTTTGAATGGCGGCCGTCGGCTGGCCGTTGTCTTCGATCGTCACCCCCATCAGATCGAATCCTTCTCCCTAAGCCCATTGCTCAATTTCCCCAGGGGCATGACCTCGCAAGTGTTGCGGAAGTCCGCCCCATCGGCCGGTGTCGAGGTCGACAAAGATCTTTCCTGAGTCCTCGTTCTGAACGGGAGCGACCACCATATTTCCGCGACCCGTGTACCGTTCCAGCGGACGGTCGCGATGGACTTTCACGACAAGGGGATCTCCGGAATCACCCGGGGGCAAATTCACGTGTTGATAGTCCACGTCGTCGATCTGTGATTGCCAGTTGGCCTCCCACCATTTGGCCCAACGTTTCGCGAGGCGATGGAACAATTCCTTTTGTAACTGCGTCTGGCGTGCCGTTCCGTCGTTGTCTGTCGCGAAGGACAGTTCCGTCCAGTTCATTGTCTGTCCGGTCCAGCGCTGCAGCGTCGGCAGGATCTCATTGACTGGCCGGCCGTAACTGTAGTGATCATCGTCGCGGTCGCTGTTGTCATGCTTCTGGAGAAAGGCCATCAACTCGGGGTCCTTGCAACGTGCCCCGTAATCGCTGCCATCCTTCCCCACACATTTGGGAATGGCGCGGATCAACGCCGGAATAGCCCGTTTGTCCCCGATTCCTCGCAGGACAAAGGGGATCGACCGCAACATCAAACGATCCTCCTCGGGGGTTTCGTCCAGATGCTGAATGAGTTCGGGCACGGCATCGGGACCGAGCAAGATCAGGAGCCGCAGGGTTCTTTCCCATTCCAATTCCAGGGTCTTGTGATCGCGTTGCAGGTCATCCAGTTGTCTCAAGAGCAGACCGACCTTTGTGTCCGGCCATTCGCGACGTCCGTCTTGTTCTTCCTTCTCTTGCGAAGCTTCCATGACCGCCTCTTGTGCGATTGGTTGGGCGGGCGCCACTCGGTCCTCGATTTGCGCTGCCCGCTCGCGATACCGGACATAGAAGTCAAGCTTCTTGGTGTCGCCATCTTTGATGAATCGGAACCCTTCGCCATCGTGGTCATCTCCATCGGATGTTCGGATCACTTGCCATTTCCAGTGCATGAGGTAGATCCGGTTCTTGCCGGGGGCCACGTGCAGCCGGTATCGGCCATTCTCATCGAGTTTGGCGGAAGTCACCGCTGCTCCGCTGTGTGGTCGCGAGGGGCCGTAGTGAGCGACGAAGATTGGGCCGCCTCGATCGGGAGAGGCGACAACCGGTTCTCCCGTCACGACGTCGATGATCCGCCCTGTGAACCAGGCCCCTTTCATCATCCGGATCGGGGGCGCCTGTTTCTCTTCGCCAGCGACGGTTTGAAAACTGTCCAATGCGATTGGCATCCGGTCTTTCACTTCGGCCCAGATGTTGTACTTGTCGGCCGTCGTAAGCAGCCGGTACTCCCCATTCTCATTTGTTGTGGTTTCATGCCAGCCATGTTTCTCGACTCCCTGGGCACTGACGCGGCAGTTTGGGACTGGTTCCTCTGTGACAGCGTCAATGACTTGGCCCATCACGGTTGCCGGCTCGGCGAGCGTGACGGTGACTTCCGTTTGCTCCGGTTTGATCATTGTCAAGGTGTCCGGGAAATCCGGATGCAGGGCAACGAAGCTAACCGAAGTGAACTCGAAGCCTTCCGCTTCCTCCTCATTCGCTCTGAGGACCTCAACGTCCGCTTTCGGAACGGGCCCATCCGCGATCTGGAACTCGCCGGCGTCATCAGTGATCGCGCTCTGCATATCGGGAACCGGAGCCCCCAAGGCATTCGGGAAATAGACCCACACGCCCGCTTGAGGCTGACCATCGGGCCGGAGGACTTTTCCCGATAATAATCCTCCACGAGGAAACAGCGTGATTTCCAAATCCTCCGCCGGATAATCGGGATTGAGAAACCGCAACTGAGAGACATGCTGGTCAGAGCGAATGGCCAGGGCTCCATTCTCTTTCCCGGACTTCCCCACGAGGTCGACCGCGGTCAACTCGATTTCAAATTGGCCAAACTCATCAGTGCGAGTTTGGAAGACGGTCTTGATCTTTCCAAATGGCCGCAACCGCCGAAACACGCGCACATCCGCTTCGGCGACGGTATTCCCCTCGAAGTCGCGGCACGTTCCGGACACCCTGATCGTCTCCGCCTGTGCACCTTCTTTCTCGATCGGCTGATCTTCCGATTGCGGGACAGGTTTGTCCTTTGCGTCGGGTCCGTTCGGAGACTGGGCCATCCCATTCGTCAGGCCGACAAAGGCAAGGACCAGTATCAGAAGGAGTCCCGTCAACTGCTGCCGCATTGATGGAGGGCGAAACCTTTGAATCATTTCCAGTCTTCCTTTCAATTGCCGAGCGGGACGTGAAAACGGAATCACAGCGAGCATCCGCCCCGAAGCTTGAGACCGCTCCACTACCCGAAGCAACGCTGTCGCATAATTTCGCCGCTCAACGGGATTCAACATAGCCACGACCTGTGCATCGCACGCCAGTTCACAATCCTTTAGCAAACATCGGTTAAGCCAATAGATCGCCGGATTGAACCAGTGGACAATTCTCGCAACGTGCATTGCCCGAAGTACAAATATGTCTCCTCGCTTGAGATGAGTCAGTTCGTGCCGAAGGATCATTCCAGTTTGCTCGTCGTCAGCTTCCGCGAGCATCCAGCGGGGGACGTACAATGTGGGCTGCCAGAGGCCCCCTACCGCCGGGCCAATCTCATCGACAACGCGGATCAATGGAGCCTTCCTCAATCCGACCTCATCGCAGCAACTCCTCAACTTCTCTTCAAAATGCTCCGGAATTGGTATCGCGGCCACTCGACGATTCAGTCTCCATTGCCCGATCCCCAGGCGACCTAAATGAACAAACGCACCCGACAACCAGACGAAGAACAGAGACGGCCAAACAACGGATTGCCATTCAGGAACCACATCCTCAGTCGCCGCGAGAACGTATTCCGTTGGAGCATCAACTGGACGGTCGCCAATGGAGTTCGTGGACCGATTCGTTGGAAATGGGGGTAAGGGCTCACGCGTCGATCCTTCAGAAGGGATCACGACTTCCCCCGCGTCCCATTCCGTGTTCCAGGTCGCTTCCATCGGCTCAGATGGGGGCGCGTCCCTGATCGCTGAGAACCCTCCATGCCCTAGTTCGAAGGCCGCTTCCGCGACACTTCGACCATCCACATTGAAGACGCTGAATGGTGAGGGGACTCCCCAGATCAGCAGAAAACGGACAACCACTAAACTCCAGGCCAGGTATCGCCACCGTGGGGCGATCCATCGCCCACCGACAAACAGGACAAGGGCCACAAGGGCCAGCAGGAGCGATCCCTGAACACTCAGCCAGAGTAGGCCGGTCAAAAACGTTTCACACCAAGACGAGAACAAGGACATGGCAAGTCTCCCAATTGCGAAAGAGATCATTCCTGGTCGAGTTTCTCGTCGAGCAATCGCCGCAATTGCTCCAGCTCTTCACGACTGACACGCGAGTCTTTCACAAAATGGGTGAGCAACGCCCCCGCATCCCCGCCAAAGACCTTGTCGAGAAAAGACCGGCTTTCCTGCCGGACGCATTGCCTCCGGGTCAAGATCGCTGCGTAGACGTACTTGGCACCCTCCGATTCGGCCGACAAGGCTCGCTTGTCCACCAATCGTGACAGCAACGTCCGAATCGTCCGGTGATTCCAGTCGTGGGTCTGCGACAACGTGGAAATGACCTCGGCCGCCGTGGCTCGGCGAAGTTGCCAAACCACCTCCATGACATCCCACTCCGCGTCGGAAATCTTCAACATGGTCTGAGTTCCAATCAAAGAAATGACTACAGACGTAGCCAAATAATGGCTACGTCTGTAGTCAAAGTCAAGGGGGACTCCTTGATCAACAGGACTGGTTAGTTCAAGATGTCATACTTCGATTGAAAATCTCCAAGTTCCCAAGTCATCCCCCAGAACCAGTCACAGCCGTCACCACCGGACATTCGGTCGCTGGTGCCGTCATCGAAGACGTGCCGAGAGTCGAGTTGAATCCAGAGTCCGTTGGATTGGAAGCCGTTGCGAAGGAGCTGGACTCGTTGATCGATTGATCGCCAGTCCTGTGTCCAGACCGACCGCATCCCCGCAAACCCCAGGAATGTCGACTTGGGACTCCCGTATTCGAGTCGGGTATAACCGCCGATCAGCAAATCCTCATTTCGCCCCCCGGAGAGCGTGTCCGCTCCCATTCCTCCCACCAGGATATTGGAACCGGAGTAGCTTCCGCGAAGGACGTCATTCCCTTCCATTCCGAGTAGAATGTCGTTTCCGACGTAGCCAACAAGGACATTGTTCCCCTTGTCCCCTCGCAGGAAGTCGTCGTAACGGGATCCCGTGACATTCTCGATTCCTCTCACATCGCCACCGATACCCGTGGCCGAGCGATCAGTCAGGTCGACATTCACTCCCAATCCTGTACCGGCGTTGAAGCTCGCGTAGGACAGCGTGTCGGTTCCCCAGCGTCCGTCAATGTCGCCATCAAAGCGAGCGTTGCCATAGACTCGGAACTGGTCAGTGCCATGGCCGCCATTCAGCGATTCCACACTGTAAAACATGAACGCGGACATCGTGTCGGAGCGACGGACATAACCGGCGTTGTCTCCGGTCAAGTACCAGTAGTTCGTGGTGCTGGGACCGGTGAGCCGATCGAGTCCGCTCGCGGTGCCAACCACACTTTCAATGCCCGTCACGATGGACGAGATTCCGGTCGCCCGAAGCCGATCGGCCGACATCAGATCGACGGATACCGGCTGTGCAAAGTTCGTGTAGTTGAGCCGGTCGCTTCCCCCGCCGCCGTCAATTGTTCCTGCGACGCTGGCGTAATTCGAGAACAGGAACTCGTCCGCCGAAGAACCTCCTTCGAGGTTTTCCATCGAAAAGAGATACATTCGCGAATTGAGGCGAGTGTAGGCGGACGACAGGACTTCCCAGTTGTTACTACGATTGGCCGCCTCGACACGATCCGCCCCCCCTTGGCCGATGAGATACATGGTGTTTGTCGGGGTCTCGGTCGTCAGGATCCGATAGACATCGTCCCCGGATTCTCCTCGTGCGACAAATGTGGACACGGCGGGCAACTGATAGATGGAAGTCGTGGAGTCCCCTCCGCGAGTCTCCAGGTAGAGCGATTCCAGATTCCCAAAGGCAAATGCCTGGCCGTTGACATTCACCTGGGTGTTGAAGACGGCCCCGAAGTCGTTCCCCATCTCGCCGTCAATCAGGAGCCGGTCATAGCCGGATTGACCATTGACGGAGACATCAATTCCCAACGCGGTTTCCGCATCGACATAGTCGTTATCGGAACTCCCCAACACCGAGACATGCCCGACCAGATCGACAGGGCTCACAAATGCGAGGTCGTCATTCACCCAGATTTCCAGATCGTTCACGTTCCGGACGACGCGAATCCAGTCGGATTTTCCGTCGTTGCCGTCGTGGCGTTCGTCCATATCCAGTTGGATATTGGACTTGTTATTCCCGCTAGGAACGGAGGTGATCGAGTTCGTTGTGCTCCCTGGGAGCTGATAGAACTCCGCCCCTGCGTAATCGACGACATAGCCAAGGTCTTCGAGCGTTCCCACGGTAATCTCACTCAGTGGTCGGTCTCCCCCGAAAGGTTCGGCGACACTCGTCATCAGTTCGTGGTCGAGGACGCTTTCCCGCCAGTGGCTGCCAAGAGAGCCTGGTCCGCCGGTATCTTCGAGAGGCACACTATCGCGTGTCTCCAACCCGGCAGCGATCAGGGCGTTGTTGTAGGCGGCCACGGCGTTCGCACCCGTGTAACGTGGATCTCCGGTGAGATTCCCAGCCGCATCGAACGTCAACCCCGTTACCAAATCATTGAGTTGCCAAAGCGTTCCGATTCCCAGTGCGTGGCCCATTTCGTGAGTGGTCGTATGGCCGAATGAAACCGGGTCACCCAGCCAATTCGCATCAAATTCAAAGTACGTGTTGTACACCATGTAACCATGCGAAGGCAGTTCAACATTTTCGCGGAGACTGTCGCCGTAATAGCTCGCAAAGGCCAGCGGGCCATCGTCGATCAGGTTGCCATCGCCATCGAATGTCGCCTCTTGCTGCCAGGAAACGTCAATCAAAAGATCGTCAACGATTTCTCCGTTGCGGATCACGTTGGGCAAATCTCCGGAGATCACAGCCTCCCAGCGGGAAGTCGCGGCGCGGACGCGGTCTTTCTCTTCCTCGGTCCAGAAATGCGTGTCATCGTCGCCGTCACCGTCGATGTCTCCTTCGGTATCGATGAAATTCAACTGAATCTCAAAGTCGAAGTCGTTGTAGCGCCGCGTCGGTTCCCCGTTCGCCCGATCGATATAGGTGGTCACGAATTCATCCAGTCCGCTGACACTGACATCGGGACGCTGGGCGTTGTCAGACAAGATTCCCTCCCCGCGAACGAAGTCGTCCCCGCCATGACGGACCATTCGGACGAATTCGACGTTGTTAGTGCCGTTGGTCGCACGTTCAAAAGTCACTAGAAAGCTGCCGCCATCGCGAGTCATGGCCACTGTCGGCTGAGTTCCAGGAAGAACTCCCGTCGCGACAAACTGAGTGGGGCTCAAGTCTCCGTTCGCGGCGAATCGCCGAGCTTTGACGATCCCCGTGGGATTCCCCACGCTATGCTCCAGCCAGACGATGACGCCATTGCCGGTTGCGTCGACCGCAATGTCGGGGGACTTCGATTGTCCTTCGCCATTGAGAACGGTGTCGACAATCTGGTAGCTCGAAAAGGCCCCAGACGAGGAGATTCGTTGGAGACGGATATCACCGTTGGATGTCCCTAACGCCAGCGCGATCCGCCCATCGTCGGCGCGAGCGATCGAGGAAGAGACGACATTGGCTCCCACGGCAATCGGGGTTGCATTGTGGAAGGGGGCGATTTGCCCGCCTTGCGTGTTGAAGCTCTTGAGCCGCGTCTCCCATTTGCCGTCGAAGACTTCGTACTTGATGACGACAGTGCCGTTTTGATCCATGGACACTTCCGAGTTGCGCTCGGTCATCGAGGAACTGGCGACGTAAATTTCGTTCAGAACGGTGCCCTCCGGGTCGAAGAACATCGCTTTGATGTCTCCGCCGGATTCGGTCCAACTGACGACGAAATGGCCATCGTTGGAGATCGCTACCGCCGGGGAGTCTTCGACGACCGATTGATGGGCAATTTCCGTCGGCAACAGAATCGGCTGATCGGCACGCATCACCATCGCCCAGATGTTGTCTCCCAGGGCATCGTGCCGAGACCACGCAAAGACATGCGTGCCGTTTTCCGAACTGGCGGTGACTATCTCGTTTGCCGAAACTGGTAAAGCCATCTCTTCGGAAAACGGGGAAATGGCGGAAGCCGTCATCATCACGCGGTCTTCGTATTTTTCCGATGCGGGCTTCAAGCGAGCGGACGGGCGGCGAGTTCGGAACTGTTTGGCCAGGGATTTGAGAAGGCGTTTCATGATGATCTCCAATGGACGGGAGAATTCGATGGGCTCAAGACTGCTTCTACTCCAAGCGGACACCGCCCTGATCTGCTACACGCTGTGTCGGTTTTGACTCGCGATGGCACGGCCATTACCAATCGGCAACGATTCGCGTTTCAACCGGCGAATCACTGAGTTCGCCAGAAACTTTCATCCCGAACCCACGATTGCCCGTTTCCTCAGGAGCATTCACCGAGTGAGATACAAACCACGTTGACATTTTTTTCCGTCGCGGCGACAACATGGCGACGGAGCAACGCGCATTGAAGACCGCAAAAGATCAAGGATTGCGATGAAAACGAGCATGTGCTGTGGAACTTTGGGACTGTCCATCTGGTTGGCCTGCGCCTTGCCCGTCGTGGCGCAAGATTCCCCCTTGGGCTTGTTTGGGGGAGATGTGGATGTGCTGATGAGGCTCAAGGAGCCAGATCGAGCCATCGAGGGA
>JAGQQQ010000080.1 GCA_020426125.1 Planctomycetaceae bacterium | reverse complement strand
CAAGGAGTTCGACCGGTTCCACCATCTCTACGGAGAATTCTATATCGACATTCCGAAGGACGAAGGCTGGGTCATTGAGGAGAGCCCCAACAAGCCGGGAGTCCCGGAATGGATCAAGATGGAGAACGGCCCGGTCCGAATCGAAGTCCGGTTTGACGATTCCGGGACCCTCGTTGCCAATGCAACAGAAGGTGGGATGAATATCGTGGAAGCCAGCCAGAACTTCGCCGCCATGGGAGGCCGAACCATGGAACGGAACAACTCCGACCCGGCAATCGTCCGCTCGCTCCACGACAGTGCAGCCAAAAAGTACGTCAACTATCGAAACTTCGATGATGGTCCGACCAAAGATTTTGACATGCCCTATGGAGACGCTCGGATTTCAACCTGTAGCTTTACCGAGGGAATCGCATCCAACATGAAAGCCATTCGAATTTCGGTCTACAACAGCGCGAAAGCCTGGTCAATCTTCTGTGTCGCTCCGGAGGCGAGCTTCGACCAATTGAAACCGACTTTCGAAAGGATCGTACAAAGTATGGAAGGAGTCCAACCGAAGTTTGATTAGCGCCTTTCCAAGCTTTGATCTGAGGATGCCTTTCGGGAAACTCACTCTCTTGACACACAGCCCCATTTGATCTTCGGGATTTTCTCGGATTGCCCCAATGCCCGCGGGGAATTTTCGAGGAACAGGTACTGAGCGACCGTTCGGTAGCACGTCAACGAAGATCCGTCGCGGCAGCGAAAAGCGTGAGACTTCGGTTCCTGGGATTCGATCTCCCTGGAAGGTGAAAGTTGTCACAGACGTCGACTGAAACGGTGAGATTCACAGCGTTCGATCGATGATTCTGCCTGACCTGGCCCCAGGAAACTCGCGTCCATTCGTCGCATCATCGAGGGGATTGCGGTCCCTGCCATGCCAGTCCGCCGCAATCGGAACTCCTGAGGAANNACCGATGAACAAGTGTCTGGTTTTCGCGGTGAGTGGGGCGAGGATAACAGAGAGTGGGTGGAAAAAAACGGATGAGAGCAAACGATTGTCGCGATGGGCTGGCTCAGATTCCCGATGGACTCCCCACTCATGGCTCGACGGAAACCGATCCCACCCCAAGGAGTTTGGGGCATTCCAAAATGTGACAACAATCTCCAGGTCACTCCAGAATTCTAAGACACCTGAGTCCGAGGGACCGACTCGAGTCGGCATCAGATCACGTGGGACAGGACACGATGCAGGAACTTCTCAGAGAACTGATCGAGACGCATGAAAACCGGAAAGCATGCGTTCTTTGCCAGCTTGCGGAGACACGCGGATCCACGCCCCAGAAAGCCGGGGCAGCCATGCTGGTCCGTCGTGATGGGTCTCAATCTGGGACCCTGGGCGGAGGATGTGTGGAAGCCGACGTCAAACGGACTGCGATCGAGAAACTGGTTCGAGAAATGGGTGACGACTTGGTCACGCTGACTCTCGACCATGATTACGGTTGGGATGATGGCCTCATTTGCGGCGGGCGGATGACCTCCCTGGTCTCCCCCATCACACCCCAGTCGGACATTTCCTACTACAGGAAGATGCTCGAATTGGTGGAAGCGAAAGTCGGTTGGACGGAGGCCATCTCGCTCTGTCCAAAGGAACACGGAGTCGTTTGCCGTGTCCTGTTCGGACCATCCGGCAATGCGGTTGCAACGATCGGCGAAACAGAATGGGACACCGTCAAGACTCCTTTACGGCCACTGCGAGGCCGCCCGCGCCCCTACGTCGAGAACAACTGGGCGTATCTTCCCAATTTGCCGATTTGCCGTCTCGTCATCGTGGGAGCGGGCCACGTAGGCCAAAAGGTTGCACACTACGCAAAGGACGTCGACTTTGACGTCTGGGTACTTGACGATCGAGCGGATTTCTGCCAACTGGATCGGTTTCCCTCGGCGGATCGATTGATTGTCGGTTCGTTTGATGAGGTCTTGCCGAATCTCGAAGTAGATGAACAGACGTTTTGCATCATTGTCACTCGTGGTCACAACCATGATGAGGAAGCCCTGTTTCATTTGATCCGAAAGTCCCCTCGGTATCTGGGGATGATCGGAAGCAAACGGAAGATCCGAATGATCTTCGACGATCTTCGGAGGGAAGGGATCCCTGACGAATTGCTCGAACACGTGCACGCCCCGATCGGCTTGGACATCGGGTCACGAACCGTTCCGGAGATCGCCATCGCGATCGTCGCTCAGCTGATCGCCATTCGAAACGGGCATGATGAGCTGGCAAAAGATTCACAAGGCGGCCCCTGACTGACGGGCACACCGACGGTCGTTGTCCGTCAGAATGAGTCCGCCATGGACTGACCGATGAAAAAGTCGGATTCCGGAATCTCGAAGTCCCATCCCTCCAGACGCCGAGAACTTTGGACGAACGAATTCAGGGCTCAATTGCTTCCTGCATGACCGAGATCGTTCCCATCCTTTCGATGGATGAAAAACTCGTGAGGATTTTCGAGAAGAGAGTGGTCCTCTCCTGACTCAGGCTGATACGGATTCAATGTCGTCAATCGAAAACGGGCCATCGGTCTGGCCATCCTCTCTGATCAGATAGAGTTGCCCCCCGGTGGAAAGCCGCGAGTCGGGATAACCGCAGGCTGTACGGCCGTCGTGGCAGGTTACAACGACCTGTTGAGTTTCGTTCATGCCATGGAGCCCCTCGGAAAGGAGTTTGGGGAAACGGCTCCACGCCCAGTGCCAGAGAGTCTTGGCCGGGTCGGCCCGTCCTGCGAGATCTGTCCATTCGCCCTCGGTGAGTAACAGATCCCGGCGATTGGCCCGCTCGCACCACGGCTTGAGCACCGTCTCGATCCAGTCCCGACGGGATGCGACCAATGTGGCGAAATCCCGCAATGAATCAGATTTGTTTTGCATCGTTTGAATCGGTTGGGGCGGGCGATTCACTCGGTTGCGATACAGAGTGATCTCCTCTTGAAATCGGGTTACTGCCGGATGGCAGACCTTGGCATCGAATTGTAACTGTCACAGTCCGCTGAGGTTACCTGACCGGAGAAACTTTTCGGGATCTGGTCCTTCCAACGGGGAACGACAATTGCCGCAGAGTAGGGGGATTTGTACAGTGGAGGAAACCTCTGGCCGCTTCCCGTTCAAGGTTGTTTGTGGTTTGTCTGAGGAACTGATCCGAAAATCCGATCGTTTTTTTGATTTCTAATTCGTCTCATTTGATTGTTTTGACTGGTTTTGGAGCCTGACCGACTATGCACGTCGTCTTACCAATTCTTGCCCAAGCTGGGGGGGCGGAAGTGGAGTTGCCCTATGTCAAACTCGCCATCGGGACCACGCTCTTTCTGATGGCGCTGATCGGCACAAATTACTTCACTCAGTCGGGCGTGATTGCTCGCGCGACCACGAAGGAGGCTCTTCGTCAGCCGCTGTTCCTGCTTCTCCTGGGACTGGGGCTGATGATTATTCTCACAAACTTCTATGTTCCGTTCTTCTCGATGGGAGAAGACACCAAAATGTTCATCGACTGCGGTCTGTCAACGGCTCTGATTTGTTCCCTGTTGATTTGCGTCTGGACGGCGAGTTTGAGCGTCGCGGATGAAATCGACGGAAAGACCGCCATGACGCTGCTGTCCAAACCGATCAATCGCCGCCAGTTCGTGTTTGGAAAATACTTGGGGGTTTTTCAGTCTGCGTTCATCATGATCGCGGTTCTGGGAGTTGTTCTCGCCGCTTCCACTTACTTCAAGTTTGGATTCGATCAGAATGAATCGGGGCAAGTCGAGGCGGAACTGTTTTTCTTCAAGGCGGTATCCTGGCTCCCATTTGATATTCCCTACTTGGTCCGCGAACGGTTCAACGTCGCGATCACCGTTTTTCCCGCCTTGGCGTTGATCACGATGGAAGTGGCCGTGATGACGGCGGTCGCGGTGGCAATTTCCACTCGAATGCCCATGTTGGTGAACATGAGCGTCTGTCTGGCCGTCTTCGTGATCGGTCACCTGACGCCGATTCTTGCACAATCGAACGTGAAGAACCTGTTTGTGAAGTTCTTCGCGAGTTTGTTCGCGACGGTGTTCCCGGTACTCGAACATTTCAACATGTCCGCCGCCGTCTCGACGGGAAAGGTTATTCCGGCAGGCTACATCGGATGGGCGTTCCTGTACTGTGCGGCATACGTCACAGCTCTGATTATGTTGGCATTTCTCATGTTTGAAGACCGAGACCTCGCGTAGAATAGAACTACCGCCGGGGTGATTTGGTCGGAGATTCGAAGCTGAGGGAGCAGGTTCGTCCCGAGCGCGGGGATGGAACGTCGCGAGAGAGTTGGGTTCGCTCATGCCTGCCACAGTTTTATTGCCTCTGCAACGCTTGGTGACTCGAAATTCGTGGCTCCAGCAAAACAGCCTATTGGTGATCGCTTATGGTGCCCAAGCGGCAATGGCGTTGTTGTTTTGGCTGGTCTCTGTCACTCTTCTCGCGGATCTTCTGATTGTCCGGGGAGCGGAAGCGGAAAAACTCGTCACGGCGGCGATGGAAAGCGGCAAAGCCCCTTTGGGGTTGCTTCCTGATCCCGGTTTGTGGGTGCAAGCAATCCGCTTCGGCGACCTTTCGGCTTGGCGCTGGCTGCCTTGGATCTGCGAAACGCTACCTCTGTTACGCACCACCCCGGGGGCCGTGTTCTCGCTGGTGTTGTTCAGCCTGTTGATGGCCGGAATTTATTCGTGGTCCAGAAATCGGGCGCGAGTTGCCGCCGCGCGTGCCGCGCGCGACACGGCCACGAAGCTCCGGAATAACATCCATCGCCAGGCCCTACGGCTCGGCCCCAGTGATCTCACCGGTCAGAACCAGGAGACGGCCATCCAGCTTTTCTGTGATGAAGTCGAAGTCATTCGGGAATGCTTGGGAGAATGGCGATGGCGGTATGTTCGGGCGAGATTTTTGATTCCCACACTCGTGCTCACGGCGATTGCCATCGACTGGCGTCTCGGGCTGGAGTGCCTTGTCCCCGCCGTTGCCTGCTGGTGGGTCTTTCGCTACGAACGAGAAAAAGGGGCCGAGAATCGACAGATCGCGGAAGCCCATGCTGAGACCGAAGTTCAGTTTCTCTCCGAAGGCCTACGCCAAACTCGTCTCGTCCGCGGCTACAATATGGAGGAGTTTGAACGGTCTCTCTTCCAAGCCCATCTGAACCGGATGTCCGAAGATTTGAGTCAAGGCCGCCAGTTGGAGCGTGCTGCCCTGACGACCGCCCGCTTCGTCACTTGGGCAGGGATGGCGATTATCGTGCTGCTGATCGCGATCCGAGTGACTTCGGCCGTCCACCCCTTACCACTTTCAAACGGGGTTGTCCTGGGACTGATCCTGCTGGGACTGACCATGGAATGGAATTCCTGGGAACGTCTCGAAAACCTGACTGCCCGTCTGAATGTCGCGGGTGAGAGAGTCTACACCTACCTTGATGAAATCCCCCAAGTGGGGCAAGCCGTCGGGGCGAAGTTTATTGATCCGGTTTCCAAGTCGATCATCCTTGAAGCGGTTCACTACGTGCACCAGGGGAACGAGATTCTTCGGGGGGTCGACCTCAGAATCGAGGCCAACAGCGAAATCTCTCTTGTGGGGATGGATCCCCTCGCCCCCAAGGCGGTCGCATACCTCATTGCCCGGTTTATCGAACCGACTCGCGGTCGGGTCCTGTTCGACGGTGAGGACATCGCCTGGGGAACTCTGGAGTCAATTCATTCCGAGGTACTCTACATCGGGAGTGACGATCCGATTCTCTCGGGGACGGTCGTCGACAACATCCTGTGCGGTGACAAACGGTATTCGCTGCCCGATGCAATCGAAGCCGCCAAAGAGGTCCACGCGAACAAATTCATTACCCAACTCCCCAATGGCTACGAAACACTCCTTGGCGAGCAAGGGCATCAGTTATCCGCCGGGGAAGCCTTTCGCATCGGTCTGGCCCGAGCGGTCATACGGCAGCCAGCCGTGATCATTATCGAGGAACCGAAAGTCATCCTCGATGAAAACACTCGCGCACTTATTGATGACGCCTATCAGCGACTCGCGAATAAACGAACATTGATTTACCTCCCCAGCCGGCTCTCGACGATTCGGCGGTGTGGAAGCGTTCATTTGTTCCACGAGGGGGTTCTCGCCGCCGTCGGAACCCATCAGGATTTGGCGAAAAAATCCGAACTCTACAGGCACTGGGATTATGTGACGTTCAACACATACAGCCGCCAATCCCGTCGCCTCGTCGAAGTCTCTTGAGGCAGCCGACAACGGTCGGAAGGGAAGTTGCCGCACAACGGCACATCAAATGTCAACGGCACATCAAATGTCAGTCGCAAGAGAAACGCCGCACACCCTGCGAGATCGTTTCGAGGATCTCGATGTGTTCCCGGTCGGGAGAATGGCGAAACACCGTCGCATCGGCGATCGCACCGGTTTCCAGTGTTCCAGTTTCCGTCCGCATCAGCTTTGCCGGATTGGTTGTTGCCATTTCCCAGGCATCGGCCAGGGTGCAGCCGGTCATTTCGATCATCTTGGCCACGCAAACTTCCGTTTGCACTCCAGAGCCAGCGAGGTATTGGCGCTGGCCGGCGACGACGATCTTTCCGGAGTCCAGGATTTCGAACCGCCCGCCGTGGTAATCGTATTCCCCCGGGGGACAGCCAGCGAGACCGGAGGCGTCGCAGGTGAGAATGGTCTTCTGTTTCCCCTTCGCAAAGTAGATGCTGCGCACAACGCTCGCGGGGAGGTGGTGGCCATCGGCGATGATGCTGGCGGTCAGCCGAGGCTCTCCGAGTTGGTCCCAGATGTAGTTGGGATGCCGAGGAAGGATGCCATGCGCTCCGTTTCCCAGGTGAGTGCTGAGCCGTGCCCCCGCATCGACTGCGGCAGTGATCTGCTCCGTGTTCGCGGCAGTGTGTCCGATCGCGACGATAATTCCCTGGCCGGTTACGCCTCGAACGAAGTCCACGGCATTCCCCCGTTCCGGGGCGAGTGTCACCAGTCGGATGCGTCCGCCTGAAGCTGCCTGGAGTTTCTCAAACTCATTGAGGTCACAGTCGCGAACATGCTCGAGCGGATGGGCGCCGCGAGGGCCATCTTCATGACCGATATACGGTCCTTCCAGATGGCACCCGGCGACCATGTGATTGGCCCACGGTTCCTGCTCACACGCTTTGCCGATTGTCGCAAAGCCATGTTCCAACGCCTCGAAGGAGTTCGTGATCAGCGTGGGGAACATCCGGGTGATGCCATGCTGATAATGGGCATGCAGCACTTCTAGTGTCTGGTCGACAGTCAGCCGTTCGTCGCTGAACCAGACGCCACCGTAGCCATTGATCTGAATGTCAAACAGACCGGGGGCGATCCAGGGAAGGTTGTCGTCGGTGGGTGCGGAAGAGATTTCGGTGATCCGTCCGTCAGCCATCGAGACGGTGACCGGCTCCCCGGTTTGATAATGCCGACCTGTCAGTTGCATGGGGATGGAACTCTCGAATGACTTGGGGAAATCGAACGCGGATCGGGCGATTTATTCTTACGGCCTGGAAAACATCCGATCCCGTGGATTGCCGCGTGACAGCAGGTACGCCAGCAGGTCGAGCACCTCATCTTCGTTGAGCGGCTTGAGCAAACCTTCCGGCATCAGCGACTTCTGGGCGGGTTGCATCTCGTCAACCTCGCTTCGTTTGAGATCGACCACTTTCGTGGAATCCTCCGGGTCAATGACGACGGTGTATTGATCCGCGGTCTCACTGACCACGCGGCCGGTGTAGATTTTCCCTTGTGTCGTGATGATGTTATGCGCACGGTACTGATCCGAGATGACTTTGCTCG
>JAGQQQ010000079.1 GCA_020426125.1 Planctomycetaceae bacterium | reverse complement strand
AATTGAGGGGTTTGTAGGCTTTGGCGGTGGTTTTGTGGGTGTAGGGGGAGCCGGGGCGGTTGTTCAGACAGGGCTCCAGGCGACCGTCGTCGGAGAGCGCGGCAAATCGGATCGGATCGGGGCGATGGGAAGCGAACTGGCGAAACGCAGCGGCCTTTGTTCTGGCTTTGTCATCATGCCCGATCACGTTCACGCATTGATTTGGTTTCCAGAAGTTGAACAACTCAGCTCATTCATGGATGTTTGGAAAACTCAGACATCCAGATCAATCAAGAATCTCAACCGGAGCGAGTTCGGCAACTCTTGGCAGCATGTTCCGGAGGCTGCCCCCATTTGGCAAGCCCGATGTTACGGGTTCAATCTCTGGAGCCGTCGGAAGTTGGAAGAGAAGCTGGCGGACATGCACCAGGTTCCGGTCCGTGCTGGATTGGTGGAGCATCTTGTCGATTGGCCCTGGAGTTCAGCTCGCTGGTATGAAGAGAGAAAATCGGTCGAATCGACAATCCAATGGCCATCGGGAATGGAGTTCGATGAAAAATTCACCGTCAGATAGAAAATCGCCGCGGAGGGTGGAGCTTCTGGTACCTTCGGCCCCCAGCCAAAAATGGCCGGGCCACCCTGCGTCCATTGCAGATTGAGACCTCTCCCAAACTTCAATCGCTCAGGGAGTGGCTTCTTGTGCCTTCGGCCCCCATCCGAGAGTAAGTCGGGTGCCACTGCTCTATGAGCAGTGCATATCTTCAGGCGACGTTCATTATGTACTCGGCACGGGCGGGGTGGCATCTCCAGGCGTTTGAGGATCTCGGAAAGGCGTGAGTATACTGCCTAGTGACTCGGCATTCTTGCCCTGCTTCGCGTGCGAGCATGGCACCGAGCAATTCGACAATGCCCTTCCCAACGTCAGGCAATGCCTTGCGCCCCCGACCCTCTTTGAGACCGAAATATGAAGCAGACCTTTCTCACGGGATTTCTGGCATGGGCCATTGTGGCTGGCTCCCTTAATGCACAGGTTCCGCCGAATATTGTCCACATCGTCGTCGACGATTTGGGATGGAAGGATGTCGGTTTCAATGGAGCCACCGACATTCAGACCCCGAATATTGACAATCTCGCATCTGGCGGAGCGAGGTTGACACAGTTCTACACGCAAAGCATGTGCACGCCCACACGTGCCGCGCTGATGACGGGCCGTTACCCGTTCCGGTACGGTCTTCAGACCATTGTCATCCCTGGACCAGCGAACTACGGACTCGACACCGCCGAATTCTTGCTTCCGCAGTGCCTCAAGGAAGCGGGCTACTCCACAGCGATCATCGGAAAATGGCATCTCGGACACGCAGATATGAAGTACTGGCCCAGACAGCGAGGGTTCGACTATCAATACGGCGCCATGATCGGCGAAGTCGATTACTACACGCACAGCGACGCTGGAGTCTTGGACTGGTTTCGCGATAACAAGCCGTTGGACGAGGCCGGATACACGACCCAACTCATTGGCGCCGACGCGGTGAGGTTTATCCATCGGCAGAGCGCGGCGAAGCCGTTCTATCTCTATCTGACGTTCAATGCTCCCCACACGCCCTATCAGGCCCCTCAGGAATACGTGGACCGGTTTCAAAACATCGCTGAACCGACTCGCCGTATTTACGCGGGAATGGTCGCTTGCCTCGATGATGAAATCGGCAAGATTGTCCAGGCATTGGCGGATAAAGGGTTTCGAGAAAACACACTCCTTCTTTTTCACAGCGACAACGGCGGAACGAAGAACGCCATGTTCGCAGGACAGATGACAGATCTGTCTAAGACCGTCCTTCCCTGCGACAATGGCCCTTATCGCGACGGAAAGGGATCCCTGTACGAGGGGGGCAACCGCGTGGCCGCTTGTGCCAACTGGCCGGGAAAAATCAAGCCGCA
>JAGQQQ010000078.1 GCA_020426125.1 Planctomycetaceae bacterium | reverse complement strand
TGCAACTGAGCCGCGAGGAACTGGCGACCCTGGAAAAAGAGATTCGCCAGGCGGGTGGCGATCAGCTCACCGAACTCGACAAACGGATCAATGAGCTTCAACCGGCCATCACCCCCAAGACCAAAGATCCCCGCTTCGGCTATCACAGCACCATTAGCGCCGACCCGAATGAAGAAAAATGGGTGGAAGTGGACCTCGGCATGCCACAGTCGATTGACCGGATTGCACTCCGTCCCTGCCACGACGATTACGCTGGAATCGGCGCGGGATTTGGATTTCCGGTCCGCTTCAAAGTCACCGTTCAACTGGAAGACAAAGGTCCATGGCAGACCGCTGTCGACCAGACGAAACAGGATGTTCCTAACCCCGGGCTGATGCCGGTCGAGTTTTCTCTTAAGGAAGTCACCGCGAGGACAATCCGAATCACAGCCACTCAACTCGCGGAACGAAAGAACGACTACATCTTCGCGATCGCCGAACTACAGGTGTTCGACGCCGCTGGCGAGAACATCGCAATCGGGAAGCCAGTCAGCGCAATGGATTCGATTGAGGCTCCCGTCCGCTGGGCCAAGACCAATTTGACGGATGGCTTGTTCGCGCAGATGGCCGACGAGTCCCGTGCCCGTGAATATGCCGAGGCCACACAAGAGCGGCAATCGTTGCTCAACAAAATTGAAACACCAGAGCGGGTTCGCCGTCGCCGAACTTTGAAGGACGACATCGCGCAGGCAGAAAAGCAACTCGCTGACCTGCCGTCCGGGAAAATGGTTTACGCCGCCGCGACTCATTTCGATGCGCGCGGAAACTTCCACCCCACGCTCGGGGAGCCAAGGGCCGTTCATGTTTTGGATCGCGGGAACCTGCAAAACCCACGCGAGGTGGCGACGCCCTGCACCCTGCCGATCATTCCGGAAGTGGACGCGATTCTGGAGTTGCCGCCCAATCACTTGGAGGGGGATCGTCGGCGTGCACTCGCGGAGTGGATCACGCGGCCGGACAATCCGCTTACTTGGCGGTCAGTCGTCAATCGCATATGGCAATACCATTTCGGTCAGGGGATTGTCCCCTCCCCCAACGATTTCGGACGGATGGGACGACTTCCCAGTCATTCCGAATTGTTGGATTGGCTGGCCGTCGAGTTCCGGGACAACGGACAATCCTGGAAGCACCTGCATCGCCTGATCGTCACAAGTTCGACGTACCGTCAGCAGTCAACCAATCAGCCCGAGAACGCCGAGATCGACGGCAGCAACCGCTTTTTGTGGCGAATGAATCGGCGACGTCTGGAAGCGGAGGAGATCCGCGACGCCATTTTGACCATGTCCGGTCGGATGAACCCGGAAATGGGCGGCCCCGGATACTACCTCTTCGAACTCGAAAAGCCCGAGCACTCGCCCCACTACGAGTACCATAAGTTTGATGCCGATGACGCGAAGTCTCATCGCCGATCGATCTATCGGTTCATCGTCCGCTCGCAGCCGGATCCGTACATGACCACCCTCGACTGTGCCGATAGTTCGCAGAGTACGCCGAAACGGGAAGAAACGGTCACCGCCCTGCAAGCCCTGTCACTGCTCAACAACGACTTCAACCTCACCATGTCCCGCCACTTTGCCCGGCGACTCAAGCAACACTCTTCCACGCTGGATAAGCAAGTCACCCACGGCTTCCAACTCACCACCGGCCGACCCCCTACAGTAGAGGAACTCACCCAACTGACACGCTATGCCGAACAACATGGCACCGAAAACCTGTGCCGAATCCTCTTGAATCTGAATGAGTTCATTTACTTGGACTGACCGACGGTAAGATTCGCACATTTCAGAAATCCAAGTTCAGGTTGTTTCCGACCAAAACGTTCGACAGCAATCCGTTCCAAGTGCAGTCTACTGAACAACACTGGCGTTGATGATGACGCGCCACATTTGCATCGGCGGTCCCCTTCTGAGATGCTCGCTCAGGCGTTCGACTCAAAACCTAACTCCTTCGAAGTGATGCCTGAAACATTCCGACCTCGAATGATCGGTGCAACAGTTGGTCTCGTTTTCGCGCTGATCGTGATTCTGATGCTCCCCTCTTTTGAGGTCTACAACCACTTTACAAACGGACTTCAGGCGATTTCTCGTGATCGTTTTGAAGAAGCTGTCCAGGATTTCACAGAGGGACTTGGCCGTGTGGACTCAGCGGGTGTTCCATTCGGTCGACCAGTTGTCACGAAAATCGCACTTCGAGTCTTTCGAGGTCGCTGTCTGTATCAACTCGGCAAATACGAAGAGAGTCTCGATGATTTCGACATGATGGGACAACTGATTGTAGAACGGGAGGGAAAAGAGTCGGGTCAAAGGCAAACCTGGAAAGCAGCCGTGTACGCCAAGATGGGCGAATTTGAGTCTGCGGTTCGGGAACTGTCGACGGCGATCGAGGAAGATCGTGAAAACTCTCGCCTCCTATTGCGGAGAGCGGACGCGAATTACCAGTTGGGTGACTACGAGAGCGCCATCCATGACTTCGATTCCTACCTCAACACTGACGCTCCAGACGACCTGGAACGGATATTTGCCAGGTTTTACCGGGCGCTAGCCCACAAACAATTGAACGAAGACGAAGTGGTTACCACGGATCTCGAAGCGATTCGGTCCGGAAGCTGGCACCCCTATTGGCTGAGCGTTGACGTCAATACCCTGTCAGATCCTGAAGTGGTCGCAGCCTGGCGGAAAAGCGAAATCTATATCCGCGACCTCTAACGAAATATCAAGCGTAAAAAAGGGAACTCAAGATGCCTCACCGACCCCCTCGAACTCGAAGGGCGGGAAAGACAAAGAAGAAGAGAAAAGCCGTTTCCAAGAACGATGAGCATGCGGCGCTGTACGCCATCAACAGCGGACTTGTAGCGTTTGTCATCCTTGTCAGTGGTTACCTTTTGATCGCCGGTTTCTGGTCGTCGAATAATCTCACCCCCGTTTTCGAAATATTCAACGTCGCTCCGCCTCCTGTTACCAAATACGCAGAAAGTTCCGCGATGCTGGGTGTCCTCGTTCTTGTTTTTGTTGGCGGATCTGCAGGAATGGTTGCCGCAGACCAGTTGTTGCCATCGCGAAAGGTCGCGTTGGCCATAACCGCTCTCGTTGGCGCGTTCTTGATGACACTTTGTATTCTCTACTACATGGTTCAGGCCCTCCCCGCGGTGAAGCTCATAAACGATTTTACATAGTTTTAAGATCGATTGCTGAGGAATATTTCGAATGGGCCGCACATCAATGCTTGATGGCTGAGTGAGGTTTTTCGAACAAGACAACAGCCCCAACAACTGTTTCTCAGCCGACACGCTTGAGTTGGAATGAGTTCCGCAGTCAGGTTGGCGGTCATGGGTATTCGCAGAAGCAGATTTCCCGGCTCTACCGGAAGTATCTGAACAGCAAGGGAATCGAACTCGCTGGTCAGTCAAAGCGGTTGCAGTATTTGGGAGCGACTCCTGGCAAAAACTCTGCAACAGGTCGTGCGGTTATTGAGCGTATGCGGGGCGAAGGAAGGGTTTTGGATACGGCCA
>JAGQQQ010000077.1 GCA_020426125.1 Planctomycetaceae bacterium | reverse complement strand
TCTTTGAGTTGTTCGATGAGGGGAGTCGGAACATCCTCGGGCGAGCAGGTGACGATAATCTTGTCGAACGGAGCCTGTTCCGGCCAGCCCTGATAGCCGTCTCCGATGCGGGTGTGGACATTGTCGTAGCCCAAGCGTTTGAGAAGGGCGGCTGTCCGCTTCCCCAAGGGCTCAACGATTTCGATCGAATACACGTCCTGAACGAGTCCCGAAAGAACGGCCGCTTGATAACCGCTGCCAGTTCCGATCTCCAAGACGCGGTCAGTCGGTTGGGGATCGAGGACTGCCGTCATGTAGGCCACGATGAACGGCGGCGAGATGGTCTGCTTGAACCCGATTGAGATGGCCTGATCGTAATACGCCAAGTGACGGGTTGCCGGGAGCACGAACAGATGCCGGGGAACGGACCGCATTGACTCGAGCACTCGCGGATTGGTGACTCCTTCGCTGGCGATGTATTCGGCGACCATCTGGTCCCGTTGAGCGCCGAACGGGTCGCGCCCCTGAGCAAACGCTGCGGCGGCGACGGACAAGACAAACGTGAAAACGAGTGTTCTCTTACGCAATTCTGATGTCATCATTCATTTCCCGTGGACTTCATTGCCCGAAGGGCAACGTCTAACGTCTAAACGGTCGACTTTTCAACAGAAATCTGTTTGTTTTGCGAAATGTTAGTGACTCGTGCGGCGAAAGAGTTCGATGCCGACGCGGATGGCCTCTCTCATCCCGAAATCGTCGGCCATCCCTCGCCAGGAAATGTCGAACCCGGTACCGTGGCTGGGGCTCGTGCGGACAATGGGCAGGCCGAGCGTTACGTTGACCGCCTTTTGAAAGGCGATCAACTTCAAGGCGATGTGTCCCTGATCATGATACATCGCGACGATCCCGTCGAAGGCTCCGTGGACCGCCCGCTGCATGAGTGTGTCGGCGGGAAACGGACCGTTGGCACCAATGTGTTCTTGCCGGGTCAGTTCGACGGCCGGCTGAATGATTGTGTTTTCCTCGTTCCCAAACAGGCCTTCCTCGCCGGCGTGGGGATTGAGGGCACAGACTCCGATGCGAGGTTCCCCGCATCCCAGACGTCTGAGGAAGGAGTCCATCAATCGAATCTTCTCCACGATGGACGCCGTCGACAAGAGTCCTGGGACGCTGGCGATGGACGTGTGCAGAGTTTCGTGGACAACGCCGAGTCCATAGGGGCCTTTCACGATGGAGCTATGCGGTAGGTACAGCATCATGGCAAAGTCGTCGACTCCGCACTCTTCCGCCAGGATCTCGGTGTGTCCGGGGTAATGGTGCCCTCCAGCGTGGAGCGCCGCTTTATTGAGTGGGGCCGTGACGATGACGTCAATCTCACCTCGCAGCGCGGCCCGGGTTGCGGCGACGAGCCAGTCGTAGGCGCCACGTCCGGCGACGGGGCTGACCCGCCCCGGGGGGACATCGCTGGTGTCGATCTCCGTGGGGTTCCAACAGGGGATCTCTGATTGCGTGGCGGACTGCCAGCCATCGAGCGGGGAACTGACTTCGACGATGGAACACGTCTGTCCGATCAGTTGAAGTGCCCGTTCGAGGACATCGGGGTCTCCCACGACCATTGGCTTGGGAAGGTGGTCTTGCCTTGTCAGTGCGCGGGCGATGATTTCTGGCCCGATTCCCGCGACGTCTCCCATTGTTATTGCCACGCGGATCGTTGACTGGGGATCACTCACGGATAGCACTCCACTGTCTGCAAGGATCCCCCTGCCTGATCTTTCGCGGAAAGAATCGGTTCCGCGGAGAGTGGCCAGTCGATCCCAATGATCGGGTCATTCCAGGCGATCGTCCGCTCATGTTCGGGATGGTAAAGGTCGGTACATTTGTAAAACACGTCGGCCGAATCGGAAAGCACGGCGAAGCCATGTGCAAAGCCAGGAGGGATGTAGAGCGCCTCACGGCTCTCATCCGAAAGAGTCGCCCCCGTCCACTGTCCAAAATGGGGAGAACTTCTCCTGAGATCGACCGCAACATCATAGATTGCACCGCGAAGCACGCTGACGAGTTTTCCCTGAGGGTGCTGGATCTGAAAGTGCAGACCGCGAACAACATTTCGACTGGATCGAGACAAATTGTCCTGCACGAAGGGAAGATCGATCCCGGCCTGAGAGAACCTTTCGGCCTGATAGGTCTCCAGGAAGAACCCTCGGGCGTCTCCAAAGATATTCGGCCGTACACGGATAACTCCGGGGAGTTCCGTCTCCAAAAAAACCATGTCGGCTCCTATTCCTTCGTGACGCAGCGCTATTGGTCCTGACAAACGGAAAAAAGAGTCCCGAGGACCCGTCCTGTGGAATTCTGGCGTTTCCTCCAGAACCAGTTCAATGTCATTTTCGCAGAAGTTTGATTTTCGGTCGTTATCTGGAAGGCCGAGGGGACCATGGTTTTCCCCCTAATCTGTGAACCATCTGGCCCGTGGAGAAACCAAGAATCGATTCGACCAACTCCCTGTCCGGGGTGTTCGCGCATGGGGTTAGGCCATAGAATTCGGAAAGTCCATGAATTGTGATGCACAATTCCAATCAGAATTATTGTTGTTCGGCAAGACTCCCGGCTTCGGAAACTCGGGATGATGCGTACGATGGATATCTCCGAAGGACCATGGAAGACTCACTCCGCGGACAGTTCCTGATTGCCACCCCCCGCTTGCGGGATCCCAATTTCTTCAAAACCGCTGTCCTCATGATTGAACATGGGGAGGAGGGGGCGATGGGTTTGGTGGTGAACCGCCCTTCGTCAATGACTGTCGCCCAGGCGCTCACTGGTCACCTGGATCTCCCGGAACACGATGACCTCGTTTTCGATGGGGGGCCCGTCGAACCGAACGCGCTGTTCATTGTCCACAACTGTCCCAACCTGGATCCCAACGAGCGGCCGATAGTTCCTGGCGTGTATATGGGGAGCAGCGCGAAAGTCTTCGAGGACGCGGTATGCGATGGTCCCAATGGCCCGCACCAACTGGAATTTCGATTGTATTGCGGGTGCGCGGGTTGGGCGCCGGGGCAGTTGGAAGGCGAATTGTCCCGGGGAGACTGGCTCGTCGTTCCGGGAGACAGTGACTCGGTCTTTACGGATCAACCCTATCGACTTTGGGATCAGTTGCTGAACAAATCGTACGAGGCCAATCGGTTGCTGCCACACATCTGCGACAATCCCGAACTGAACTGAACAACAGTTTGTCCGCGAGATACATCATGTCGGCGAACCGGAGCCCATTGTCACCGAGATAGGATGCGGCACTCCTGACAATGTTTCTCGGCCCGGAATTCCAGCGGATTCCGGTTCCCGAACTCGTAAGCCGAAACTTCAAGAACTAATTCGCGAGTTGGGCCTGCCGAATCTTGTGTTCGATGGCTTTGAGAATTTCGTAGTCGCTCCGGAATGGCGAATCAAAGGCAGGCCGCAATGGAAGGGGGACGTCGTCCATGCGGTAAACTGTTCCCGGGACATTGATGCCGTAGGTCGCGGTGGTGAAAGCGACGGTGGCCACCTTGGCCGTCTCGCTGAGTTTTGGGTCAAACACGATCGATGGAATCGCCTGGAGGTGATCCCGTGCGGCTTGGCAGAAGTTGGACATGGGATCGGACGCGATGATCACCGCCGCATCCGCCTCACCTCTCGCCAGGAGGTCCGTCGACGTAAATTCTCCCGGATTGAACCGAGGATACCCCCGGCCCAAGTGAACGCCGAATGGGTAACCGGTTGACCAGGATACGACGTTGTCCGCCCCTGTGACGTTGCCGTGTCCTCGCATCGGTTTGGCCACCCAACGGGTGTGTCGATTCATATCCCGGGCGAGAGCCAGGATGGCTTCGCTGTTCAGGTGCTTTCCTCGGGTCATGGTCAATCCCATTCCGAACAGGATTGCTCCAAACTTGGCATTTTTCATGCGGTCCATGACGTCCCGGAGAGTGTCGAGGGGAATGCCCGTCTTCTCCTCGACAGACGGATCCGGTTCAATGCCTTTGGCGAGTGCCCGGAGCGACCAGGCGAGTTCGAAGTCCGACCGTGGCTTCAATTGAAGAAAGATGTCGGCGGCTTTCGCGCTTTTGGTTTTGCGGATGTCAACAAGAACGGCGGTGCGATCCTTGCGGCCTTTGGGAAGGAACATCCCTTTGGGCATGAGACTGTATTTCGTGAAGTGTCGGGGATGGCTTTCGGCGGGGTTTCCACCCCAGTAGATCAGGAAGTCCGCACGGTTCTTGATTTCTCCGAGCGTACACGTCACCTCGCCGACTCCTTGAAAGGCGATTCCCGAGGGGCCATGGCACACGGAGGTCGTCGTGTCGACGCTGGCTCCAATCCAGTCGGCAATGGCCACCGCCACTCGTTGCGCCTCACACGTCGTGTCAGAGAGGCCATACACGAAGGGGTACTTTGCGTTAAGGAGGATTTCGACCGCACGATCAATTGCTTCTTCGTAGCTGGCGGGACGGCCTTCGATTGTCGCCTCGGGACGGTCTTCAATGTGATGGTTAAAGAACCAGGATTTTCCCAAGACACACGCATTCTTTGCTTCGACGATCTGGGAGTCGTCGGTATTCACCTTGAGTTGAATGTCATCGCAGACGCAGCCGCAGAACGTACAAGTGGCGTCTTCAACCACCTTCAGGGTTGGCAATTTCGGTTCCGTTGTCGGTTCCGCAACACTCATGGGAATTGCTATCTCTGAATTCTGGGAATTATCGAAGGAAATGGGGGAATGTCCGGCGTACACCCCGCACAAATAGAATTCTAGAACTCGTCGCTGATCGGCTCACGACCGTTTCTTGTGAGGAGGGCCCAGAACAGTTGTTGGTCGATGTTTTTCGCCATGGATCGGGCTGATCCATCGGCGAGACAGAAATTGGCGGTGTCCCCGTGGAAGCTACCAAATCCGAAAAAGTGGACTTGGGCCATGTTATTGCAGCCGCCGCCGCCCATGGGGCTGAAAGGCTGTCCTGTCCAGTAGTAGTCGAAGTCGGGACGGGAGTCGCTGGCGCGGGCGCAGCAGGAATAGCTGTCCGCCCAGAAGCCGGCGAGTGACTCTCCAAATAGTAATGTGTTTGACATTCCATCGGTGATGTCTCGGTCGTCAATGGAGCTGTTCCGAAAAAACATGCCATTGTTGAGAGGGGCATTGGGATCGGAATCCTGCCATGCTCCCATGTTGCCGCGATAGGTGGAATAGCCGAGGTTACTTGGACGTCCCGAAGGGAGTGAGGCGCTGGGGCAAACATAGGCATCCAGGGGGACTCGGATGTACTCCCAGTTGCTGTCAATGGGATCAGGATTCCCCTGCTGGACGTAGTCCGTCTTCGGAAGGCCGTAATTGATATCGATGATGCTTTGTTCCATTTGGGGAAGGATCAAGGCATGCCAATCCCAGTGGGGGCCCATCGCCCAGTCCTGAATGATGGCCTGTTGTTGCGTGGTCTGTGCGTTGTTTCCCCCTTGATTTCCATTGAGTGGAATGATCATGGGCTCGGTGAAAGGGGTGACATCGATGTCACAAATCTGGCTCATTGGGTCTTCGATCCAGCCAGAGGGAAATTTTCGATGGGAGTCGAGATAGTTGTGGCACGCCAATCCCAATTGTCGGATGTTGTTCAGGCAGGAATTTCGACGTGCTGCCTCGCGAGCCCGCTGAACCGCGGGCATTAGCAGCGAAACAAGAAGGCCAATGATCGCAATGACGACCAGCAGTTCCACGAGGGTAAACCCGCGCAACCGCTTCGCGGGATTCTTGATACTCAGTCGGAAAGGCCGTTGACGCCGCATGATGTCCTGTCCTCGTAGGAATTTACGCGAATGAAGAATCCTACCACGTGAGGGCCGACAGATCAAATTCTCTTGCAATCGTCAGCCAAGATTGCCCCCTCGACGCGGTCCGAAACCGGATCAGTAAACGGCCTGCGATCACGAACATCAACCGGCAGCTGTCACAATTTGCATGTTTCACAAGACTTCCATGTGGACACGTAAGCAAGGTCATCCAGCAAGCCGTCTGTCAAAGCTGCGGTGAAAACAAGGAAGGCCGCCGTGCTGGACCTGCGCGGCGGCCTTAACCTGAGACGTGAAGCTCCCGAAAGAGCAAGACACGCAATGGTGATTCCAACAGGACTCCCCGGATGCTGCGGGGAGTCCCGTTTCAGACATCGTTAGTTGGGAATTCCCAGCAGATCTTCCTCTTCTTCCTGAATGATGATTCGTGGTGTCACGAGCAACATCAGACTTTGCGTTTCCCGGCCAACCCCGGTGTTCTTGAACAACCGAGAGATGTAAGGGATCTTGTTCAAGATCGGCACTCCCGCCATGTTCCGTTGTTCGCGAAGGAACTTGAGTCCGCCGAGGAGGACGGTTCCGCCGTCTGGGACACTGACGACTGTGTCGACCGTGGTCTGTTCGATAATGGGCTGCTGAACGGTCACGGTTCCGGCCGCAGTGCCACCTTGCTGGCCTTGCTGGCCTCCGCCGCCGAATTGGCCGCCACCGCCACCGCCTTGGCCGAAGCCACCGCCACCGCCACCGCCGCCAAACTGGCCGCCGCCGCCACCACCTTGTCCGCCGAAGCCGACACCACCGCCGCCGCCACCGGACAGGAAGGAGAAGGTGAACACGTCGGTGATGTTGTTAAAGGTGGGCAGAACGCTCAGGCGGACATAACGACGATCCGCGGAGACCACGGCTCGGACCGTGAGGTTCGTGCCGTCGAAGAATGGCTGGATGATGGGCTGGAATCCGATGTTGAAGGCACTTGCCACCGGGATCAGGCTGATCACGAAGGGGCGGAACGCTCCACTGAACACGGTTCCGGTCTGTCCATTGAACAAGGTCAGTTTGGGGGCGAACATCACGTTCGACCGACGATCGCCTTGAGCGGCACGGACGAACATGAAGGCCTCGATATCACTGAGGATCGCCATTCCAAACTGGATCCCGGCATTCGGGTCAAATCCCCCGAAGGTGGGTGCCGCGAGGTCGAACGAACCTTGGCGGAACGGAATGTCCAAATCGGGCTGGAAGGTGTTGGTTCCGTTGACGAGGCCGACGACCGTACTGGAGGGCCAGTTGTCACGACCAATGATGTTCAGCGAAGGCTGGCCACCGAACGGTGCGGTGGGGCTTCCCCCTTGCTGACCTTGCTGACCTTGCTGACCACCCTGGCCGCCGCCACCTTGGCCGCCTTGCTGCTGTCCGGCCCCACCCTGGATTCCGTTGTCCGGGTCGGTCGAGCCGAATGGGCGAATCGGATTGAAGTCGTTGTCGACAACCGGTCCGCCGACACTGTCGTTCACGTTGAAATCGAAGTCGATTCCGATCTGCTCGAAGAAGTCGTCGCTGACGGTAATGAACCGAACTTCGATGGTCACTTGCAGGTCCTGCAGGCGGCGAAGCTGGTCCAGGAGGTCTTCGATTTCCTGGTGCACCTTCTGAGTTTGGCGGATGACCAGGCTCAAGGTGCCTTCGTTCTGGTAGATGGTCCCGGGACCGTTGACTTCTTCCCAGGTGTCAGGTGAGACAGTCGTGGTCAGCAACTCGGTCAAGGACTGGAAGTCAAAGTTCGAGGGGCTGGGGCCGCCAAGCGTCGTGTCGTTGGTCGGCATTCCCGGAATCGCCGGGTTCATTCCCCCAGCGGGGTTTGCCGGCATCTGTGCGAACCCGTTTGCGGGAATGCTTTGCAGTCCCCCGCTGTTGAACATCGTGCTGTTGTTGAAGCCTGTCCCAGGCTGGGCAAATGCCGACTTCGGAGCCAGACTGACGGGCACGACGAGGTCGGCCACCTGATAGACGCGAGCTTCCAACTCTCCTTGCTGACGCATCTTACTCGTGATGACCAGTGACTCATTCTGAATCGTGTAGTCGAGGCTGAGATTGTGGAGAATCAGGTTCAATGCGCTGCTCAGGCGGATTCCATCCACCGCGATAGTGATCGGCTGGCTGGACGTGACCCCTTCTTCCGCCAGAGCGGAGGTGTCGAGAACAACGTTGATTCCCTGGCTTGTCGAGATGAACTCCGCGACTTCATCCAACGGAGCGTCCTCGAAGTGCAATGACACGGGATAGTTCAGAGCACTGCGGACTCGGAGTTCCATCTCACTATGGTCTCGAGCATCCGCGGGTCGCTTCTGACGGTTCTTCTTGATGTCCTCCCAGTTGCTGGGATAGGCAATGGACCCCCCCTTGGCCAAGGGGTTGATCAGGTCATCTTCGACGTCATGCAACGTTTCGATGAAGCTTTCTTCCTTGTCGGCGCGGAGTCGCTCGTTCCGTTCACTTCGCATGGCGAAGGTGGCCTTCAAATCCATCATGACCACAACGGGATTGTCCGGGTCCAGTTCCTTGGCCTGCAGAGCCTTGGCATGAGCCTCGGGATACCGTCGCTGGTCGTACAATTCGTTAAACTCATCAACCAGGCTGGCAACTTCCTGCTCGACCCGGACGCGGGTGCGGATTTCCCGTTCGATGAGATCACGGGTTTCCGTGTTCTTGCGTTCCATCTCAATGATGGGAGCCTTTTGAGCCATGTAGCTTTCAATGGATCCCCGGGCACTCTTCAGAGAGGCGGTCAGGGCATCGGTTTCCTGCTGGCTCAAGTCAGCCGCTTCCACATTGGCCAATGTTTCGTTGAGCAGAGCGACCGCTTCTGCTGGCTTTTTGTCACGCATCTTTTCCGCGCGAAAGATGGCGTTCAGGCATTCGGTTCGAAGCCGGTCGAACTGGGCGGCTCGTTGCTGCATGGCCTGGTCGAGGCGACCCGTCGGTGCGACTGGCGATCCGGATGCGTCCTGAACGACGGACTCGTTGCTTGCCTGTTGAATCGCGCGGCGGCGAGGAGCCAACTCACGGAGTTTGTCCTGTAATTGTTGTTGACGGTAGGCGTCGAGTTTCTCCCCTGAGTTGTAAGCTTGAAGGAAGTCCTGATAGGCGGCCCCCCGATCTCCACTGCGAAGGTGTTCCACGCCTTGGTTGTAGAAGTCCAATGCGGAACCCCCAGCCGCTGAAGTGACAGCGGGTGTCGTTGTGGGCTGGATCAGCGGCTCACGCGGTGAGGCGGGTTCCGTGAGGTCCAATGCTTGCGATGTCACGGACGGTCCGGCCCCGTTGGCTGCCAGAGGACCACCGAACAGAGACTGAACCTGCTCTGGTTCCGGGGTATTGGAGGTTTGGGCCAGAGAATTCGGAGCGGGCATGGCCGCGTTCGTCTGGCTGGCTCGGACAATGTCCGCACGCAATCGCTCGGGACTATCTTCGAATAGACCGAAGGTGACGTTGAAGGTGGAGGCTTCATCGACTTTGGATTGAGCATCCTGCAATCGGCCGGCAGCCAGATCAGTTCGAGCGGCTTCAAGCAACGCGACCGCTTCGTTCTTCAACTCCGCTTGATTGACTTCCGGCGCTGGTGTCATTGCCACAGACGGAGCAGAGCCTTCGGTCTGGCGACTGATTTCGGCCAGGAGTCGTTCCGGGCTGTCTTCGAAGAGTCCATAGGCAACGTCGTAAGTCGCTGCCTGCTCGGCCTTTGCCCGGGCGACCTCAAACTTTCCGGCTTCCAAGGCGGACCGGGCTTCTGTGAGGAGTTTGGACGCCTCATTCTTCAATCCTTCCAAGGACATACCTGGATTGGACTTCGTCGACGCGATATTTGTCGAAGGCTGCTGGCTACTTGTGCGAGCGGCGATCAACCGGTCGAGATCCTGTCGAGCCGTTTCGGGCCGGTCTTCGAACAAGCCGTAGGTGACGTCTCGTGACTCGGCTTGGGAGAGATATTCTCCGGCGGAGTTCAGATCCCCGTTCCGCATGGCTTCGCGAGCACTTGCCAGATCCTGAATTGCCGCGGCTTTCTGTTCTTGGACCGACGATTGAGGAGCGGCTGACGCGGCGGGAGCCGTCGCCAGAGCGGGCTGATCCATCATTCGCTGAGCTTGCGCGGTACGAATTTCTTGTTGCACAAGATCAGGGCGATCATCAAACAATCCGTAGGCGACGTCGAGAGTCTCTGCCTGAGACACCATTTCTTGGGCGGCATCCAAGTTTCCGGTGCTGAGCAGGTCTCGGGCATCACGAAGCATTCCGAGAGCCCGTTCCCGTTCCTCTCCCTTGGTGGGCATATCGGCCGGTTGTGCGGACGGGGTGTTCGCCGCGAAGATCCGGGTGTCGGTTTTCCGTTCGATATCAGCCAGAAGGTGATCGGGGCGATCTTCAAAGAGTCCCCAGGACACTTCCAGTTGCTGGGCCTGCAATGCCAGGTCGCGGGCTTCTTGATAATGTCCCTGGGCCATCGCCCCACGGGCGGCCTGAAGGATTTCGACGGCTTGCTGTTTCGCATTGTCGGCAGGAGGATTCGCGGTTGGAGCCGTGCTCGCAAATGGATTTGCTGGTTGAGCGGATTGAGGATCCGCCGGACGGGTCATTTCCGCGAGGCTCTGCGAGGGTCCCGCAGGGTTCGCTGGTTGATGCCGGGCCAATTCCGCGAGCACATGCTCGGGACGGAGGTCAAAGACGCCATAGGGCACTTCGACTTCCTGAGCCTGTGCGATAAGCGAGCGGGCCTCGTCAAGGTTTCCGGAGGCGATTTCCCGACGGGCGGCTTCCAGAACCGCTTTGACATAGTCTCTGCGACCCTGTTCCGTTGTCGGGACTTCAGCCGGAATCGATTGCCGTTGGGCAATGTTCTGAGGCAAAGATTGACGAATCCGCGTCACAAGCATTGCGGGAGTCGTCTCACCCGGTGCGTACGCGACATTCCATTTCCGGGAAGAACGCTCTGCGAGTTCGGCCAGAACGAGCGCTTCCTGCGGCTTTCCCTGCTGCAATTTCAGCTGAGCCTGCTGAAGCTGCTGCCGAATCCGCAGACGGTTCACGTCGTTTGGATTCGGTGCGTTTCCTTGCGAACTTGCCGTCTGGGGAGGTTGTTGAAAACGCGCGAACGGATTGGTTTCCGCCGGCGCTGGTTCCTGGGCTCGAGTCTGACTGCTCAGCCAGAAACTGGCCGACAGCAGACCGCCACACATCAGCAGTCCTACGAATCTGAACAATGTTGGTCCCTCCTTGAGACCTTGACCAGTGTCAAAGTGCTTGGTTCGGTGTGTCGCCATGACTGTTTGCCGCTACTGGAAAGGATGGGAATCAGCCCGGTATCCCGTCCGGCACACAGCAGCATGCCGATCCGAAATCGCGGACGGATTGAAAAGAATTGTGAAAGGGGATTGCAGGGGGAGGTGATTCTCGCGGTGAATACCGCAGTCTGTTTCAAATGGTCAAGAGGGGTGTCGGGAATTTCGCGGTTTCGGCAGGATCGCCCATCCCGACCGGCGGGCGTTGCCGAATCGGACATCACAATTTGCCATCGGATTCGGCGTTGAGGAAGAAGTCATCCCCAAAAATGGTGGTTGTGATGGCTTGCGTTTTGAGTTCTTCAACGATCTGCTGGGCCTTCTCGGCCCGGCGTTCTTCGATGACCTGCTTCCGGAGTTGCTCCTGGACATCACCAAAGGGAGTATGGCCGGCCTTTCGGCGGCCAGTGACTTTCAGGATTTGGAGCAAATTGTCCGAGGCAATGACGTTGCTCAAGCGGTCCTCTGGGAGTTCATTGAGGACGTCTCGCACTTGCCGATTGGCAATACTCTCCGGCTGCGTCCAATCCCAGTGTCCCCCGTTCGCAGCGAGAGCTCCGTCGGAGTGTTTCTTGACCACTTCATCGAAACTCGCCCCTTGGCGCAGTTCCGAGAGGGCGAGTTCCATCTTGGCCGCGGCCTCCTGGCGACTTCCAGTTTTCGCGACGGAGATCTGAAGCTGCTGCCATTTTACTTGAGCGGGAGTGGAATACTCGTCCAAGTTGGCCTGGTAAACTTCGAGCAGTTCCTGGCGGCTGACGGGACTGTCCTCTCCCATTCGGGCGCGGACATATTCCCCGGCGAGTTGACGTTCGCCAAAGATTCGACGCATTGTTGACAGGGACGTTCCCTGCTCCTGAAGCGTGGCTTCGAGATCCGCGAGGGATTCGACTTCAAACTGCTTTTTGAGTCGGTCGACTTCCTGTTCAAAGAAGATGTCCAGCTGATTTTCGACAGTGTCCAATTGCTCGCGAGTCAGCTTCGCTTTCACGGCATCGGACATCAGGCGTTGTTCCATGATGTCGGGGAGATCCCGTTTGATGATGGCCAGCTGCATCTCGCGATACTTCTGGTCTCCCATTTGCGGCCGCATCTGCCGGAGTTTGCCCTCGTACTGTTCGAGGACCTCGCCCGCCAGAACGGGGCGGCCATTCACTGTTGCGACGACGGCTGTCGGGAGCAGCGGACCGTCTTCGTAATTGACCTGGACAATCGACGATTCCTCGGAGGTGTCCGCCTCTTCAGAAATCAAATCGGCATCCGCGACTCGAGGAGGGGCCGGTCCAACGACCGGGTCCGCAACGTCATAGCTTCTCCCGGAACAACCAGTGAAGATGACCAACGCCAGCAGGGGTGAGATCCGTCTCATAGGTCCTGTATCGCTCGAAATGGCAATCTGCGTCTTCTGGGTGGTTGACGTTGTGGACGCGGACTTGAGAAGCACTGGAGGCGAATTAAGCTCCGAGCCCTAAGGCGTTGCGTTTCTCAATCAAGTTGTCCAAGTGTCAACCGGGATGTTTGTCCGGTCCTTCGGACAAACCCATTCTGTTCGAGACGATCACCGAACCTTCATTTGCGAACGGCAATGTCCCTTCTGGCGGAAGAGAGTCTGGCTTCTTATCACCGGGCGAATTTCAACGCAACACGGATTTCAAGTGGTCGACCAGTTTTGGTCCCTTCATGGCGGATTCCGGGAGCAGAAGGTACGAATTCCGCCGGTCGACGATCCGTAGCGACCGGCCAAGTTTGCCAGCCAAGTCGTGAATCCGCTGAGCATTGAGGTAAGCAAAGACGGCAAACCGGTCCTCCTCCAGCCGGATATTGTCGATCCCCCAGCCATAGGCCAAAAGTTCCAGTTCTTTCAGCGAGAGGAACTGAATCGCCTCCTCTGGGGGAGGTCCGAAACGATCTCGAATTTCGTTTGCCACATCCTCCAGCTCACCCAATGTGGCCACGGACGATAACTTTCGGTAGACATCGATTTTGTGACGGCCCGGGGGAATATAGCTGCCAGGGAGGAAGGCCGTGACCGGGAGGTCGATGTTGACATGGGGGCTCTCCTTGGGCGGGAGTTCCTTCTGCTGGCGAACCGCGTTTTCCAGGAGATGGCAGTACAACTCGTAGCCGACCGAGGAAATGTGGCCACTTTGCTCGGTCCCGAGAATGTTCCCGGC
>JAGQQQ010000076.1 GCA_020426125.1 Planctomycetaceae bacterium | reverse complement strand
AGGGGGGGCGAATGATCATCCCCCTGGGAGAACGCTATCAACAGGTATTCCATCTCTTTGAAAAGAAGAACGGCCAACTTGTCAGAACGAAACTGCTGCCGACACTGTTTGTGCCGATGACCGGACAGATGGAGGAACTCCGCGACAAACTCCCGGATGGCGGCAATCCACAATTCGCCAACGGCAGCTTCGAAGTCGATGACAACGGGGATGACCTCGCCGACGGATGGCACTATCAACGCCGCTCGACATTGAGCGATGACGCCCTTGAAGGAAAAGTCGCCCTCATGTTCGAGAACACTGAGCCGGGCCGCGGAGCCCACGTCCTGCAAGGCATGGCCATCGACGGCACCAAAGTTTCCCAAATACGTGTTGGCTGGGGGATCAAGTCCGACAACATCCGCCGGGGACGAACCTCCACCGAAGTCCCAGGAATGGTCATCTACTTCTTCGATCAACAACGGATCCCATTTGACCGGATCACGGTCGGGCCATGGTTGGCCGATGAACCCGAGTGGAAACGTTCTTCCGTTGTCATTGATGTCCCCAAGGGGGCCCGAGAGGCGATTGTTCAAATCGGGCTCAACGGAGCCACAGGGACCCTGTCGCTTGGTGACCTGTCCCTGGTCCCGGTCCGGTGATGAAACAGAATATCTGGATTCGCGGACTCGTCGCCGTGCTGGTCTTGGGATACTTCGCTTACGATAATCCCGATTGGTTCCAGGCGGAGAACCGTACGTCGTTGATCGCTGTTGTGGCGGGCTTGCTCTTCGCGGGCGCATTGTCCATGTTCTTTGCGAAGATCGGCCTGCATTTCTCACTCCGGGCGCATCGAGCCTTGGGATACATTCTGATCTTTCCCCTGCTCATCATTCTGCCGGTCTGCCTGTATTTGGGACAGGGGACTATCGCAGCAATCAGCATGTCGTCCTTGGTGGGAATCTTCCTGTTCCTCTTTTACGTTGTCGGCGCTGCCTGCCCGGAATGCGGCGCCCGACTGAGGAACATTCCCCATCGAGACTCGCTGTTTGCTCCCCTGCGTCAAATCCGCTATCGCTGCACAAATTGCGATTTCACCTACGACCGCTGGGACACGGAAGACCCGCCGTTTTGAACCATGGTCACTCTCAGACTCCATGGACTGCGGAAGCTCCGTCTCCGGTGTCACCCCATCGGAGAGATCTCATCGAATGCTTCTACGTTTCTTCAGTAGGCTGATGCAGTTGCACCCAGCCACGATAGGAGTACTCCAGGCCGGAGTACAAGGTGATCGCAACGGTGGCGATCAACAGCGCATTCCTGGCAAGCAAAAAGCTGCTGAAGTCGTCCCCTAACCATTCCGCGAACTCGGGGCTCAGCGACATCAGGCAAAACGGCAACGTGACCGACTGAGTGGCCATTTTCAGTTTTCCGCTCCACTTCGCGGAGAAGTCGATGCCGTGGCCTTCGAGGACGGACCGGAGTCCCGTAATAAACATCTCCCGGCCGATCACGATAAACGTCACCCAAGGATTGACTCCGCTCTCAGGAAGGCTCGTCAAAAAGATGAGCGTCCCCCCGATGATGACCTTGTCGACGAACGGATCCATAATCCGACCGATCGCGGTAATCTGATTCCATTTCCTCGCGAGGTAGCCATCGAGCCAGTCGGTGGAGACGGCAATGACAAAGATCACGGTGGTCAGAATCCAAGCGTTGCCGACGTCGATCAGGATTAACACGACGAACGACATCACCAGCCGGAGCACGGTGATCAGGTTGGGGATGTTCCAAGGACTGACTTCATTCGGAGAAGACGTCGTCGTCGTGGGGTCCGAGCTTGAAGTCATGACTTCAGAATCCATCGGCAGGTTTCTTGGAAGGGAGGCGGAGCAGACACGCCCTGAATATTTCACGGCGTGTTCCCATGGAGAGTATCACGCCGAACTCGACATCAACTTTTGAATTCGCGAAACGGCTTCTTCGACATTGGCGCGGCTGTTGAACGCACTCAACCGGAAGTAGCCTTCTCCACTCGCTCCGAAGCCACTTCCGGGGGTTCCGACCAGGTGAACGCCGCTCAGGAGTTTGTCGAAGAAGTCCCAGCTTGTGGCATCACCCGGCGTCTTGAGCCAGATATACGGAGCATTCACACCGCCGAACACTTCGATCCCTACGGACGATAGACCCTCGCGAAGCAATTCAGCATTCTTCATATAGAAGCTGACGAGTTCCCCGATTTGCTGCTTGCCAGCTTCACTGTAGGCGGCTTCGGCCCCACGCTGAACGATATAGGAGACGCCGTTGAACTTGGTGCAGTGCCGTCGGTTCCAGAGGGGATGGATGGGCTGATCCTTGCCATCGGCTGTCTTGCCGATCACGTCTTTCGGAACCACGGTGTATGCGCAGCGTGTCCCGGTAAATCCCGCGTTCTTACTAAAGCTGCGAAACTCAATTGCACACGACCGGGCACCGTCAATCTCATAAATCGAATGGGGGATGGACTCATCCGTGATGAACGCTTCATAGGCGGCGTCAAAGAGGATCAGCGAACCATGCTCTTTGGCATAGCTGACCCACTTTTGCAACGTCTCTTTCGAGGCGACCGCGCCGGTCGGGTTGTTGGGATAGCACAGGTAGATCAGATCCACCGGCTTCTCGGGCAACGCAGGCGTGAAGTCATTCTCGGCGGTGCAGGGGAGGTTTGTGAGTCCCTGATAACGGCCACTCGCATCCGAGTCTCCGGTGTGGCCAGCCATCACGTTGGTGTCGACATACACGGGATAAACCGGGTCTTGAACGGCGACGGAGTTGTCATCTCCGAAGATGTCGAGAATGTTGCCGGTGTCACACTTAGATCCATCGGACACAAAGATTTCGTCCGGTGCGACGTCACAGCCACGGGCTCGGAAATCATGCTCCGCGATCGCATTCCTTAGGAAGTCGTAACCCTGTTCAGGTCCATATCCCCGAAAGCTGTCACGCGAAGCCATCTCATCGAGAGCTTCGTGCATAGCTTTAATGATTGCGGGGGGCAAAGGTTCCGTGACGTCGCCGATCCCGAGTTTGATCACCTTCGCATCGGGGTTCGCCTGCGTGAAGGCGTTCACGCGACGGGCGATTTCGGGAAACAGGTAACCGGCTTTGAGTTTGAGAAAGTTGTCGTTGACTTGCAGCATGATTCGCGAATCTTCGTTGAGTGACTGTGATGAATGTTAAAGCGAATTTTGAACGTTTCGCCCCCCGATTTAAGCGGGGGGCGAAACGATTAACTTGACGTATTCTCAGTTTCCGCCCGCGGCGGAAAAATGTCGCTGACCGGACACCGAAACTCTGGAATCATGTCCAACGTCAAATCCTCTCCCTCCTCGACGCGATGCGTGTCCTTGCCGGGGCGATGCACATCGACGGCACGAGTTTCGGGCCAGACGACCCAGACCACCTTCACGCCCTCGGCGAGCCATTCCTGAACTTTCGCATCAACGTCCGATGCAAGGTCGTTTGGCGAGACGACCTCGGCGACAAAATCCGGAATGACTTCCCCGTATCCCCTTTTTCGCGGACCATGGGGAAGCCGGGATCTCAGGATGAACGCCGCATCCGGTTTTCGGACGCGAATGTCTCCTGTCGACCTGCACAGGAACCCCGCTTCGCCTCCATAAACCCATCCGGCACCCGTCCGTTTCACGACCATGTAGATTTCCGCCGCGAGTTGTAAGGCAATGAGGTCGGATTCTTCGCTCATGTTTCGCTCCACCAGTTCGCCATCGATGAGTTCGTAATCCTTCTCCTGGGGATGAGTCAGCAACTCATCCGGAGTGACTTGTGGGGAAACGTCGGTACTCATTGTCTGTCTCACAACTCTGGGACATTCGGCGCAACTGATGCGGAGCCTTTCTAATGCACCCGCATTCCGGGTTTGGCGCCATCGTCGGGATTGAGAAGGAAAATTTCTTTCCCGCCCGGACCGCAGGCGAGGACCATGCCTTCGCTGACGCCAAATCTCATTTTACGGGGAGCGAGGTTCGCACAACAGACCACGAGCCGTCCGACGAGGTCTTCCGGGTTGTAGCAGCTTTTGATCCCGGCGAAGACATTCCGGGTTTCATCACCCCCCAGCGAGAGCTTGAGCTGGATCAGTTTGTCCGCTCCCTCGACGTGACCGGCCTCGACCACGCGAGCGACTCGCATATCGACTTTGACGAAGTCGTCGATCGTGCAATGCTCGGTTGTCAGCGGCTCTTTTTCGAGGGCTTCAGGGCCGTCCTGATATGCGGGCGTGTCAGAGTTCACGGCTGACGGGGCTTGTGCTTCTTTGCTGTCTTCGATCATTTTCTCCACCTGTTTGGGGTCAACACGTTTGAGCATGTGTTCGAATTTGTTCACGGGCGTTCCCGTTAACGGCGTCGCCGCCTCGCTCCAACTCGTAATGGGAGAGTTCAGCAACTTGCCCGTCTGCTCCGCGAGTCTTGGCAGAACCGGCGCAAGATAAATCACAATTTGCCGGAACAGGTTCAGGCCGACGGTACATACGTCCCGAAGTTCGTCCGCTTTGGACTCGTCCTTATTCAGCTTCCAGGGTTCCTTCGATTCGATATAGCCATTGGCCCGGTCCGCGAGCAGCATGATCTCGCGAATGGCCGCGTTGTAGTCACAATTCTCATATGCCTCGGCGATGCGTTCTCCGACATCGGCCGCTCGCTGAAACAACCGGTCATCTTCGGGGTACGTTTCCGAGAGTTCTTTCCCCGCGACGAACTTGGCACACCGGCTGGCGATGTTGACGACCTTGCCCACGAGATCGGAATCAATCTTCGTTTTGAACTCTTCGAAGTTCAGATCGATGTCATCGACTCGGTTGCTGAGTTTGGAGGCATAGAAGTATCGCAAGTACGATGAATCTAAATGCTCCGCATAGGTCGCGGCTTGAATGAAAGTCCCCTTCGACTTGGCCATTTTCTCGCCGTCGACGGTCAAGAACCCGTGAATATGGACCTTCGTCGGCAGCGTCAGTTCGGCCGTCTTCAAGATGCCTGGCCAGAAGAGCGTATGGAAATACGTAATGTCCTTTCCGATGAAATGGTGGATCTCGGTCTCGGGATTCCGCCACCAGTCGTCGAGGTTCTCGCCATTCGCTTTGCACCAGGCCAACGTGCTGCCGATGTAGCCGATCGGAGCATCGAACCAGACATACCAGCTATGTCCCGGAAAGTCCGGCACCTCGAAACCAAAGTATTTCGGCGGACGGGTGACGTCCCAGTCGCGGAGTTCGGCGTTGAGGAAGTGGCCTTTTAGGTAATTCAGAATCTCGGGCTGCAAGTGATCGTCCGCGGCGGTCCACTCTTCCAGAAACTTGTGCAGCTTTTCCAGTTGAATGAATTTGTGCGGGGCTTCGCGGAGTTCGGGTGTCGCCCCGGAAAGGACGCTCCGCGGATTGATCAATTCTTTCGGCGAATGGTTGTGCAGGCACTTTTCGCACTGGTCGCCATATTGATCGGGAGCATGGCACTTGGGGCATTCCCCACGCACAAACCGATCCGCCAGATACGTCTCCGCCTCGGGATCGTAGAGTTGTTCGACGTTCCCCTCGCGTACGAGACCAGCGGCGACCACCTTCTCCCAAATCTCATGGCACATTTGCCGATTTTCTTCGGAGTTGGTGGAGCCGTAATTGTCAAACTCGATATCGAACTTTTCGAAGTCCCGGACATGGGCGTCCCGCATATCCGCAATGACTTCTTCCTCGCTTCGCCCCTCCTGTCGGGCGCGAATCATGATGGCGGTGCCGTG
>JAGQQQ010000075.1 GCA_020426125.1 Planctomycetaceae bacterium | reverse complement strand
CATAGAATATGCAGACTTCCCTTCCGCACACTTTCCTCCGCGCGCATTACTGATTGCTGGAGGGCCCGTTTGGCGGAGCGGCGGGTCTGGTTCAACTTTCGAGGGTAGACGTCATGTACCTACCAAGATGGATTCGACTTCTATGGAAACGTCGGTGGGGACATTCGCGGTCGGCGGGGCCGCGGCGGGCGCTGGACTCGCCAGCGGATCTTCCACCTTCGCCACCTGCGGGGTCTGCGGCCTCGCCGCGGCTGCGTCCGGCGGTGGGCCCCAAGGAATGGCCGGCGGGCTTTCCCCCCGCAATGCCGGCTAGACCAACTCTCTCCGCGATGCGCGCGGGAGCGCCATTTGTCGAGTTTGTGGGCGGTCCGCTGGATGGCTATCGAGAAAACCTGGCGGTTCCGGCTAGTGATTTAGCGGCGATGATCGTCGTGCCGGTGTCTTTGCAACGCTTAATGGTACTGTACAACAGCACAGGTGAGCGGGATAAGCCGACCGCCGACAGCCCCACGACACTAGCCTTTTACGAGCTTCATCAGGCCTGGGAGCAGGCGGCCCGCTATGTTTTTCGCGGCGTGCGCCTGGCGGAGAATGCCTCGGGACTGGGGCAGCACTAGCCTGTGCGGTCCTGGCGGCACTGCGATCGCTTTTCGCTCACCTTGCTCCCCGCCGGGCCGCGCTGGCGGTTAGAATGGTGGCAGCCTGCTGGCCGCCCGCGTTCTCCCCGCATTCTGTACCCATAGCGAAGGCTTCCCGTGCACCGCCTAGCCCCTCCACAGTGGCCTTCGTGGCCACGGTTCGCCCCGTTCTTTTTCTGTTGGTTGCTGTTGGCTATTTGGACGGTCTGTACGGTGCGGGCGGAGCGGCCCGGCAGCGAGGGCTCATCTAAAAATCTTTCGCCCGTTGCGGCTGAATATGCACCCGCTTCGGCCACTGCCAGTAACACTGCCACTGCCAGTACCGCTCCTCGCGAGGGGGCGGACGAGTATGGCAAGAGCCGGGCTTCGGTGTTCCGGGCCCAATACCAGGCCTCGGGCGAGTACCGCCAGCCCACGTGCCTGGAGTTCGTCGATGCGACGCACGCCCTGCTGACCACCCAACGCACCGGACAAATTTTTGAACTCGACCTGCCGTCGCGGGCGTGGACCTTGGTGCACCAGGAGCCGCAAGCCAGCTGGGGCGATGTGTTGCTGCTGCGACCCGGGCTGGTGGCTATCGCCGATTGGCGGGCCGAGCAGGTTGTGCTTTTCGCGGCTCAAGCGAGCGGCTGGAGCCCCGTTGAGCGACTGGAGGCTCCAGGTCAGGCACACTCCTTGTCCTGGCATCACGGTAGTCAAACGCTATACGCCAGCGGCCGGTGGTCACAGCAACTCTATCGCTGGCAATTGGCAGCGGGTGACGCGGGTCAGACCGAGCGGTGGCGGGAGCTGCCTCGTATCGATCTACGCATGTGCGGCGGGGAGATGCTACTGCTCCCACAACGCGGTCTGCTGCTGGTCGCCGATGCCTTTGGACGCAACTATCGGCTGCTGCGGTTAGAGACGGGCGAAGTGCTGAAGAGCGATAAAGTCTATGGCCACAATATCTCCAGTTTGGCGACCGACAAGGACGAGGAGTTGGTGCTCTTTCCCCATCAACTGCTCAACGAACACGCCCATTCGGAACGGAACGATATTACTTGGGGTGGCCTGCTGAGCAATAATCTCCGCTGGCTGAAAATCGATCGCCTGCTACAGCAAAGCGGACAGGAGATCTTCAAGCAGGGCCGATTTTACCCGCTGGGGCAAACCGGCAATGGATCCGGCGATCCGACTTGTCTACAGGTTTCCAGTCAAGGTCTGATGGCCATTACATTGGGCGGAACCAATCGCGTGGCTGTGGGCAGCGAAGACGACTACTATTTTCGTCAAATCGAAGTCGGCTACCACCCTGTCGCCTGTCGCTTTTCGCCCGATGAGCGGCAGTTGCTGGTGGTCAACCAATTCAGCGATTCGCTGTCCATCATCGATTTATCCGATGACAGCGTGCAGCATCTTCCGCTGGGCGCTTTGCGCGAACCCACCCAGGTCGAGCGTGGGGAGCAGGCATTTTTCGACGCCCGGCTAGCGCACGATGGCTGGATGAGCTGCCATAGCTGCCATCCTCAGGGGCACACCAATGGCCAGCTGAACGACAATATGACCGACGGTTCTTTTGGGACTCCCAAGCGCGTGCTGTCGTTGCTGGGCCTATCGGAGACGAGGCCCTACAGTTGGCGCGGGAGCATGGCGAATCTGGAGCAGCAGGTGACTCACTCCATTGCATCGACTATGGCCAGCGACCACCCGGTGTCGTCGCAAACGGTGGAGGACTTGGTAGCTTTTCTGAGACAGCTGGAGCCGCCGCCGAGTCTCCTGGCAGCCCGCCTGCCGCGGGCGCAGCGGCGGCAGGGTCGGCAGGGCGCCAGCACGGCGGCATTCGCCGCCGGAGAACAGCTCTTTGAAGAACTGTCGTGCAGCGATTGTCACGCGGGTGCGTGGCGGACGCACTCGGAAACCTTCGACGTTGGGCTGCGGGACGAGCGCCAGACTGGGTTGTTTAATCCCCCCAGCCTGATCGGAGTTAGTCAGCGTCAAGACGCTCTCTTTCACGACGGTCGCGCTAGTTCGTTGCGGTCGGTGTTGGAAACCTATCACCATCAGTTGCCTCGGGAGTTGGGGGAGCAGGAGCTTTCACAGTTGGTCGCCTACTTGGAAGGCCTGTAGGGCTTGTCCAGCTTCGGGCGGGGCGCGGCTGGGAAAAGGCCTTGGCGGGCACCGTGAGCCGACCATTACTGGTTGCGTATGTCCAACAAAGCCGCTATAATGGACGGTTGCTAGCCGGTGCGGTAGCACCCGCTAAGACTCACGACTGGCCATGTGCTAAGCGTCCCTCCCTACCTAGGCGGTGGCCAGGCATGGCTCCCTGCCTCGCTCCCTCCCCCTCCCCACCCGCTCTAACGATGGAGTCGCCTCATGCGAACCATTGCAATCCGCTGTCTATGGTTGTTGGTGAGCATCTTTGGGATGGTAAGCGCTGCCAGCTCGATCCCGGCGATTGAGCCCAAGGATGCCGCTGGCTCACCCTCGCCGCAGTTGCTCGACAGCGGACTCCATGCGTCTGAGGTGACATTTGAAGCCGACATCCAGCCGTTATTGACGCGCTTCGGCTGCAACTCTGGCCCCTGCCACGGCAAGTCCCGGGGGCAGAATGGCTTTGCCCTCTCGCTGCTCGGCTTCGATTCCGATTTTGATTACGACTCGCTAGTTCGCCAGGCGCGTGGGCGAAGAATTTCGCCGGCTTCTCCGCAGCTGAGTTTGCTAATTCAAAAAGCCATGGGCAGCTTACCGCACGGCGGCGGAATACGAATCGAGGCGGGTAGTAAACCGCATCAATTGCTTAGCCGCTGGATTGCCGCCGGGGCACCGCGGACACCTGCCGACGCGCCGCAGTTGGTGCGGGTCAGCGTGGAACCGCCGCTAGCCAGTTTGGCCCCCGAGGAATCCTTTGCGCTGCAGGTCACCGCCGAATATTCCGACGGCAGTCTGCGCGATGTGACCGATGCCAGCGCTTTCCAATCCAATGACAATACCATCGCCGCGGTCAGCCCTGAAGGCGTTCTGCAAGCCGGTCCGGTGACGGGTGAGACGGCAGTCATGGCCCGCTACATGAACCATATCGCACTTTGCTCGGTTACCATTCCCTTGCCGCAAGAGGTCGCCCCCGAGGTTTACGACCAGCTGCCTCAAGCTCACCCGGTCGACGCCTTGGTATTGGACAAGCTCAAATTGTTGAACATGCTGCCCTCGGCGGCAGCCGACGATTCGACCTTTCACCGCCGCGCGTATTTGCGGGTGATTGGGCGGCTGCCCACGGTGGAGGAGACGCGCGAATTCCTGGCCGATGGGGCTCCGAATAAGCGGCAGACGCTCATCGCCCAGCTACTGCAGCAGCCTGAGTATGGAGATTTCTGGGCCAATAAGTGGGCTGACCTGCTGCGTCCCAATCCCTATCACGTCGGGATCAAAGCGACGCTGAACTACGATGCCTGGATTCGCGAAGCGTTTCGGGAAAACATGCCCTACGACGAATTCGTCAAGCAACTTCTCACCTCGCGAGGAAGCACGTTTCGAGACGGCGAAACGGTGATGTTCCGGGATCGTCGAAAGCCGGACGAGTTGACGACGATCGTCAGCCAGTTGTTTCTGGGGATTCGGCTAGAGTGTGCGAAGTGCCATCATCATCCGTTTGAGGTGTATGGCCAATCGGACTTCTACAGCTTTGCCGCCTACTTCGCTCGCATCGGCCGGAAAGGAACCGGGATCTCGGCTCCCATCTCCGGGTCTGAGGAGTTCATCTTTACCGCCGATAAGGGAGATGTCCAACACCCGATTACCAATGAGGTTTTGGAGCCGCGTCCGATCTTCGGAGAGGCTCCTGAAATCGCTGAAGGAGAAGATCGCCGAGAAGCGCTCGCGGAGTGGTTGGCGTCGCCAGAGAATCCTTACTTTGCCCAGACCATGGCCAACCGCGTCTGGACGGATCTCATGGGCGTCGGCCTTGTCGAACCGGTCGACGATCTGCGGGCGACCAATCCCCCCACCAACCCCGAACTGCTTCAGGCTTTGGGGGACGATTTTGTCCAGAGTGATTTCAACATCAAGAAGCTGATCCGCCAGATCGTGTTGTCGAAGGCGTACGCCATGAGCACGCTTCCTCAACCTCGCAACGAACTGGATACTCGTTATTACTCACGAAAATATCGCCAGCGCCTGCGAGCGGAAGTGCTCTTGGATTCCGTTGTCCAAGTGACAGGCGTTCCGGAAAGCTTCAGTGCCATGGCCCCGAATGCGAAAGCGAAGGAACTCTGGACCCATCGCATTGGTTCGTTGTTCCTCGATGCCTACGGCCGCCCCGATCCCAACCAGGATCCCCCCTGCGAGCGCACAGGCGAGCCAACGGTGGTGCAAACACTACATCTGATGAATTCGGAAAACCTTGCCCAGAAGATCACTTCGGACAAGGGGCAAGCCGCTCAATGGGGAAAGAGCGAACAATCCCCGGAAGAGATCGTCAACGAGATGTATCTGGCAATTTACGCACGTTTCCCGACCGAATCAGAGTTGAAGATTGCGTTGGGGATCTATGAAAATGAAGGAACCGACCGACGGAAGGTCACCGAAGATCTGATGTGGTCGCTTATGAATACCCCGGAATTCACCTTTAAGGACTGACTGCTAAGGACGGAATTCCGCCCCCCAAACTCGCCCTCCGAAAATTCAGACGGCCTCGCGTCGTACCGACTCCATCCATCCGCACTCACGTTGAGGGATGCCCATGCCTGCCAACACCACCCGCCAGCACGCCAAACGGTCCACCTACTGCGATGGGATCTCCCGTCGAAGTTGTCTGCAATTGGGCCTGACTACCGCCCTGGGAGCCAGCCTGACAGACCTGCTGTCCCTTAGAAGCCGCGCTTCCGAATCTGGGGCGAGCCTTCGCGGGCCAGCGAAGAGTTGTATTCTGGTCTGGCTCGATGGGGGGCCGACCCATTATGAGACCTTCGATCCCAAGCCCGAAGCTCCCTCGGAAGTGCGTGGAGAGTTTTTTCCCATAGAGACGAAGGTTCCCGGAGTCCACTTCTCCGAGCACATGACTCGGCTCGCGGGAATCGCGGATAAGATTTCGATCGTCCGCTCGATCCGCCACAATCAGGGGAACCACGGAGCCGGAAACCATTATATGATGACGGGAGCCCCGCCGCGGATTCCGGTCGGATGCGGCGCGTTTGTCAGCTTTCATCCGAGTCTGGGTTCGGTCACGGCCCATCAGCGGGGCCATCAAAACGGGCTCCCCGCCTATTTCTCGATCCCCAGCATGTCCCGATCGGGTGGCCCCAACTTCCTCGGAGCCCAGTACGCTCCGTTCGTTGTGCCCGACGATCCCAACCGGGACAGTTTCCGCGTTCGCGACGTTGCCTTGCCGAAAGGACTCGAAACGGACCGCTTCGAGCATCGTCGCGAACTCCGATCAACGGTTGACTCCCTGCCTCGGTTTGAGAACCAAGCCACCGGGGATCCCGTCTTAGCCGCTGATGAATACTTCCAGCAAAGCTACGATCTGATGACTTCGAAAGAAGCTCAGGAAGCGTTCAACATTCAAAGCGAAGCCGATGAAGTTCGTGAGCGATATGGTCGCAATTCGTTCGGCCAACGCGCCCTGTTGGCCAGACGGTTGGTGACGGCGGGAGTGCCGTTTATCACATTGTACGAAGGGGGCTGGGACCATCACCGCGATCTCTTCAACACCTGTCGGAAACGGCTTCCCGAGGTGGACAACACCGTCGCCACCCTGATTGAGGATCTCGAAGAACGCGGAATGCTCGATGAGACGCTGGTCGTCGTACTTGGAGAGTTCGGAAGGACTCCGAAGATCAATAAAGACGCAGGCCGCGACCACTGGTCGAACGCGATGTCGGTGTTAATGGCCGGTGCCAAGATTCCCGGCGGAACCATCGTGGGAGCAACTGACCGGCAAGGTTACTCCGCAGTCGACCGCGTCCTCTCTCCGGAGAACTTTGCGTCGACGGTCTATCGTAAACTCGGCATTGATCCCGGTCAGATCCTTTACACGCCACAAGGCCGACCTTCTCACTTGGTGAGCGACCCTGCTCCCATTGACGAACTGATGGCCTAAAAGCCACCGGGGAGCGGGAGCATCCGCCCCCTTTCTCTTTCCGGCGGGAGGCATCTCACGAATAACGAGGCTTTTCACAAGAACGCCTCCTTTCCAAGATGCCGTTACCGATTCATCAGTATCAAAAGTGATCTTCGCGTATGCCACTTCGCTTGCCATCGGTCTCGATGAGAACGGCAATTCTGAGTTTCGTTTTCCTGCTCTCTCTCTCCCGGATCAGCGTCGCCGAACCTCCCGCGATTAAGGCCGTCTCTCCTCCGGGTGTCCAACGAGGGCAACAAGTCGAACTGACTCTCACCGGCAAACCGGGAACCTTGCCGCTCAAAGTCGAGGCCAGCTGCGAAGGATTTGTCACGCTCACCCCCTCTGAAAAAGGGGACAAGCTCACCGTCGAAACCTCTCCAGACTGTCCGTTGGGGATTCATTGGCTGCGGTTCTTCAATGACGAAGGCGCAGCGTCTCTCGTCCCACTCTGGGTCGGGTCACTCCCGGAGACCAGCGAAACGGAACCCAACAATTCGCTCGATGAAGCCACCACTCCCGATCCGATCCTGCTCCCCAGCGTGATCAACGGTGTCCTTCACAAGGGAGGCGAGGTCGATACGTTTCGGATTCAACTGCGGCAGGGAGAGACGGTCGTCGCTTCGCTGGATGCCCACGAAGGTCTCGCGTCTCCGATGGATTCCGTTCTACAAATCGTCGATGCGAACGGATTCGTCGTCGCACAGAACCACGATGATCATGGGTTGGACCCGTTGATCCATTTCTCTGCTGATCGGGACGGAGACTACTTTGTCCGGGTGTTTGCGTTTCCCTCGGCCCCCAACAGTTCCATCGTCTACGCGGGCGGAGCGGACTATGTCTACCGATTGACTCTCACGAACGGACCATTTGTCACGGCGATGGTCCCAGCAATCGAAGAGGCGTCCGCAGCGACCTTTTCCACCAGCTGGAAACTGGACGGCGAAGACACATCCCGCTTGAATGAGTTGCCCGGCTTGCATCACCGGCATCGTCGCTCGAAGGTCGATCTCACCGCTCAGACGCTGGCGACACCTGCCGAGCCATTGGACATTCCGAGTTCAGTCGTGGGAGTCATTCTCAAACCGGAGGAGTCCATTTCCGTTCCCGTCCAACTGGCCAAAGGAACGTCGATTGTTTCCAAAGTCTTCGCCCGTCGACTCGACTCGCTGCTCGACCCCGTGTTGACCGTGCGCGATGCCGATGGAAAGGCTCTCAAGACGGCGGACGACATCTCCAAGGAAAACCTCGATGCCGAGCTTTCTTGGAAAGCCCCGGCCGATGGAGTCTTCACCTTCGAGATCACCGATCGATACGGCCACGTCGGCGAACGGTACTTCGCCGTCTTGCAGATGGAAGAAGATCTTCCCCGTTTTGAACTCTCGGTGGCGGAGGACCATTTCGAAGTCCCCAAGGACAAACCGTTGGAAGTGGCGGTCACCGTCAATCGGCTGGCCGGATACAAAGGGGAAATCCAGGTCTCCATCCCCACCCTTCCCGAGGGGATCACCTGCGAACCGGTCGTCTCCCCAGGGGACGGCGATACCGCGAAGAAAGTCACATTGAAACTTGATGCCGCCCCGGGGACGACGTTTCAGGGGGGCATCCAAATTGCCGGAGAAGATGCCGGCAACTCGCTCAAGTCTCTGGCGACGGCATCTCTCAAACTGTCGGAATGGTCGACGGACTCCGTGTGGATCACGGCCATCCGTCCTCCGGCCGCCCCGGAAAAGCCGGAAGAGGACGCGGAGGAGAAGGCCAAGGATAAGACGGAAGAGTAGCTAGCGCGGATCGACTTTCCCGTCGTAATGATTGCAGCGTATGCGGTGTGTGCATAAGGATTGTCGGGGAATTGCATAGACTTCTGTGTTGTCATCCGTCATCGGTCGTTCGCGAGGAATGCGGACACGGATCGAACGGATCAGGCGGAGGAACACGGATCTCTTTCGTGGAATTCTGAGGGGCGATCGCCTGTTTTTTACTCTCAGACGAACTCTCGATTGAGTTTGTCGCGATCGAAAGTCGACAGAACTCTGAATGCAATCCGTGGCCATCCGTTTCATCCGCGAATATCCGTGTCCGCTTTCTCCGGATTTTGGCATGCCCACATGTGGGGGCGCTCAACTGAATCGCAAGGTGGGGAAACTTTGACGAATTCACTAGGGAAATTCCCCGAACTTCCCAGGTTGTCCGTCAGCCCGCTCTGGCTCGGTTCCGATAACAAGACAGATTGATCCTCGTGGGATTGATCCTGTCAGGCAGATTCTGCCGATTCCGGGTTGCCGAAGGGACGCTGCGATTCCATGGCTCAGCCAGCCACGAAACTCCGTTCGAGACTTGCCTGCGCCGGACAGGGACTGTTCCTGACTTTGGCGTTGTTCATCATCGCGCCAGAGCTCAGCGCTCAGGTCCCGACGTTCTCTGGCCGTCCCGAAGTCTATCAGGATCCCAACTATTCGATTCCTCCGTTGGATCAGGTTTACGGCCCTGGTGCCGACGCCGTTCCCCTCTTCTGCAAGCAGCCACGGACCGGGTTCCTGCAAAACCTCCGGCACGCCACGACGCTCATCTCCGCCGCCGAAGGGGAACTCGGAATAGTCGAGTATGACTTCAGTGCGACCGGTGCGCTGCCCTTTCCGACGATCAAGCCCCCGTTGATCTTGACCCCGTTCTTCGGCTGGGACAGCTACGACACCGACACGCTCGACCTGCCCGATGAACTGTACGAGGCCACCTTCGAAGCCCGGCATCTGCGTCCGATCACGGACACAATCACCGTCGATATGGCGATCAAGCCCGGGTACTTCGGGAACTTCGATTCAGGAGTCAATCAGTTTCGCCTTCAAGGGAAACTGGCTGGCATCTGGGAGCAGTCTCCGACCACCAAGTGGGTCCTGGGAGCCACCTACCTGGACCGTGAAGACATTGATCTGCTGCCAATCGCGGGGGTGATCTGGCGGCCGTCCGACTTGTGGAAAGTCGATCTGGTCTTTCCCGCTCCCAAGGTCTCGCTACGGGCTTGGCGAGATTGCCGATCCGCATGGTGGCTTTACGTGGCCGGTGAATTCGGCGGAGGAAGTTGGGGAATCGAACGACTCGACGGAACTCCTGACACCGCCACGATTCGAGACTTGCGCCTTCGCATGGGCCTCGAACGGGAAGCCCAACTCGTCTCATTCCTGCTTGAGGCCGGATACGTCTTCGGCCGCGAACTCGAATACGGAACTGGCGTCGGCAACACCGACCTCGACGGCGCCGCGATGGTTCGGGCAGGCATCTACTACTAAATGACCGATTCTGATTTTTGGACACTTCTGGGGAAGAAATCCGAAACTCGAAGAACCAAGGACCAAACAAATTCGAGATCACAAACCCAAAAGAAGGAAACATTTCGTCGCGAATGCCTTGTACTTCCTCTGCCGGAACACAAGTTGTTTCCTCGATTGCCCCTGACCAAATGTCTGGAGATTCCCTGCTCACCCTGTGCATGTGGGCTCATGTCCAAGAAGCGAGGCAACCCGGAGTAGCGTGACCGCATCGTGATTGCCGCGAAGCCCTCTCGGGAAAGGTTGGATTTGATGCACATCTTGTTCGTCCATCAGAACTTCCCCGCTCAGTTTGGGCATATTGCCGCCCATCTGGTCAAACACCAGGGCTTTCGCTGCACCTTTCTGTCCGAGCTGCCCAGGGCGAATATGGGGGTGTCGAACGGATCCAACTGGAACGGATTCGCTTTCTCGGCCGTTTGCCAGCGGATGATCTGGCGAGGCTGCTGAGCCTGTCGGATCTCCATATCTATCTCACGGCTCCCTTCGTTCTGTCATGGTCCTTAACGCGGCCTGGTCGCCGCAACCAAAAAGAAGATCCCATTGATGTGGCGAGTGGACAGTCGCCGGCGGTCAGGGAGAGGGGAAGTCCACAGTTAGCGCACCACCTTCCCCTAACTCCTAGTGGTTTGTCAACGTTGAATTT
>JAGQQQ010000074.1 GCA_020426125.1 Planctomycetaceae bacterium | reverse complement strand
TCGTGATGGGCCTTGAACAGCGTCATCTGCCCGCCATGGAACATCGTAAATCCATGGCAGATGATCGGCGTCTCGACCGACTGGGAAATCACGTTATAGCCCAGCAGCACGTAGGCTCCCTGTTCGGGCTGATAGAAGACGAACAGCGTGTCTTCGCCATTGGGGGAGATGATCCGTCGCTCGAAATTCAGTCCCTGAATGGATGTGTCAAAGACCTTCTGTTCGCCGGTCTGGAGATAGTAGCCGTTCGCGAAGATGAGGCCATGGTCATCCGGGAGCAATACACACGCATCTTGAATGGCGTCGAGTCGTTGGGCCTTTTCGAGCTTTTCGTTGTACAGGATGTACCGCCACTTGCTTTCCTGGTAGGGGCGGATCTTCAAAAGAATGAGGCTGCCAACGATCGCATAGTAGATCTCCGCGTCGTCAAGCGTTTGATCGGGATCATCGACCGGCTCGGCGTAGATCCCTTCGCCGCTGTTGGTATTGTTTTCAATCTTGATGGTGAGGTCGCCGCCGACCGTCTCGACGAAGAGCCGGTCCTCAATGGAGACGTGCGGGTGGGCTCCGTGTCGCTGGGAATCACGGGTGGTCCGCTTCCATTCAAACTCATGTTGCGGCGGGTTCTTCACCTCGTGGTCGCTACGATTGTCGAGGTATTGAAGTTCGTCGCCGCGAATGAGCCATTTGAACGCCTTAAAGTCATTGGCGTTCTTGCCCACCTGAAAGACAAAGTACAGGTGCGGGCCGTTCACAAAGAACTTCGCAAATGTTGCGTCTTTGTAGTATCGGTAGACGTCCTGGAAGTCCTTCTGGAACCGGGCATCCTGGAGCGTCGCGAGGGAACCTTCCTGAAAGGTGTGTGATTCTTCGTCGAAGGTGTAGATCGCGAAGACGTCGCTGATATTGCGCTCGGTCTTGAGGCCGAAGTAGACGTTGTAGCCAAAGAGGAACTTGTTGCCGAAGGCGACCATATCGCGAGGGACGCAGTTGTGCTCGGTGGTCACCCGCTCGGTGTTGAGCAGCTTCAGGTCGATCGACCCGAAGACCTCCTTCCGACTGGAGTTCAGCTGGTTCAAGCGAGAACGCAAATCGTCCCCATGCCCGCGGAGACGGTTGCGAAGAATCTCATAAGTCCCCGACTCCAATTGAGCCGGCGCTTTCGGTTGGTCAGACATGGTGGCAATGCTCTCGGTTCCATTGGTAGGGGAATGGAACGCGGATGACGCGGATTTGGCGGATCAGGACGGATTGGACTTGTGTGTGAGGTGCGGTTTCCGGCGATTCATAAACACTTTACGAGAGAACTCAGGACGCGGTCCGAAGTTGAGGAGGAGTCCAACTTCAATCGGGGTCGCCTTCAAATAGTTCGTCAGTTGAGCTTCATGTTCGCGACGAAGGGACTCCGCCGCCTTGATCTCGATGAGGACGGTCTCGTTGATGATCAGATCTGCGAAATACTCTCCGACGAGGCTTCCCTCAAAGTAGACACGAATCGGACACTGCGTCATCACTTTGAGCCCCGTATGTCGAAGCTTCAACGCAAGCGAGTTTTCATACACTTTCTCCAGAAAGCCATATCCCAAACCGTTGTAGACATCATAAAAGGCACGCAAGATGATTTCCGTGGTCTCACGGTGCAGCAACGGCTCACTCTCTCGGTTGTCCATCTCTTCAGCCTCTTCTTCATCGATAAGGACATCCAATCCCGACTTGTCATCCGAGACAATCCGCCAGATCCGCGTCATCCGCGTTCTATTTCCTCCGTCGGTGTGTCTTCGATCTCCGGTGTGACCCAAACGACTTGGCCATTCTGCCAGACGGGAATTTGCCGCCCGGCGCGAAGGTGTTGTCTGATCGCTTCCGCGACGGCAACTTCAACTTCTCGTTCCGTTGCTTTAATGTCTGCAAATTGCTTAACGGGGTCGTGGTTTTCTCGCTGGTTGATTTTCAATTGTTTCTTGACAAGCGGCGGGGCAGAGGTTGACTTTCCGCTCCCGTTGGGTCCGCCGATTATCACAATAAATGGCTTTCGCGTAGCCATTATGACATTTTCTGTCTCAGATTAGTTGTCTTGTGACACATATGAAGGAGGGGCACCGTCGTGCGTCACCGCATGGAGGGTCAGTATCTTTCCTTTCAACTTTGCATGGCGACTCGTGACAGACGCGATGTCAAATGGCTCCGTTCCGTCCCCCTCCATTCTGTAGAAGCCACACCAGACAAAGAGGGTCTCTTTGTTCAAATGGAATCTTTTCTTTCTTCTTAAGGCCCCACGATATCGAAAATCCAGGAAGTGGATGTTCTCTGTCCCTTGAGCAGTGCTCATCGTGCTGAGGCATTCGAAATCTTTTGCGAAAGGATGTTCGGGATGTGGTAAGCGATGAGGGCGATACTTCACTTCGATCACTGCGATTATGCTCCTTCGATTGCAGATGACGAGATCCGGGCGGAACCGCCGCTCAGACTTTTCCTCGCCAAGGAACATGATCGGTTCAACCAGGATGCGGCGCTGCTTTTCCCAGCCCGCGTTTTCGAACTCCTGCCACAGCCCCGCCCAGAGCGAAGCTTGGAGGCTCCTTTCGGAGTTGATCCGGTGTTTCCCGTAGTCGTGGCGAACACGACCGGACCAGACACTCTTGAGTTGATTGCGAAGGGGTACGCGAATCATTGTCGACTCCTACTCTGATCGACGTGGAATAGCCAGGCAGGACCAGGACGGACGATTGTCACCCGTCCTGGTCCGCTCACCGGGTTCCATTCTACGCGTTCGACTCCGTTTCTTTCCCGCCGGCGAGGGTGGCGAGGCCGAGGGTGGAGACTTTCTTGTCGAGCAGGCCGGCCGATTTGAGGGTCCGTTGCAGCCGCTTCAGGGCGGTTGTTTCGCTCTCATCGTCCGCTTCGAAGAGAAGTTTCGTCAACAACGCGGCGACGGACAGGTCCTTCACATCCTCGAAGCTCAGATTGAACTTCTCGGTGAAGCGGACGAGGTTCGCTTTGAAGTCGCCGTTCGACTCGCCTTCGAAGAAGGTGTTTTTGACGTCGGTGATGACGCTCGAGTTCTGCACGAACCGGTCGACGCTCTTGCCGGCTTTGACGGAATCAATGATTCGGTCAAAGAACTGTGTCTCGCCGCCGACAATGTCGATGCGTGCCGACTCGAGGGCCTTCGCGACGATCTCGGATTGCTCGCGGGCGATGCCGACCTGAGCGTTGATGGCCGCAATCTCGATGTCCTTTTCTTTGTTGAGGCGGAGTTTGAACTCTTCGTGTTCGCGTCCGACGCCGTCGAACAGTTTCATGGCTTCGGCCTTCTGCTCGATGCCACGCGCTTCGGCGTAGAACTTGTTCTCCAGCACGGTGTTCTCGGCCATGCCTTCTTTCTCGATGGCGGCGGCTTTGGCTTTCTGGCCTTCCGCTTCGGCGACGAGTTTCTTCTGGACGACGTTGGCTTCGGCGGTCCCTTCCTTCTCGACCGCTTCGGCGCGAACGGACATGACCTGGGCTTCGGCCAACCCCTCGGCGGCGACCTCGGCCTGACGGGCTTCGGCCAGCATCTTTTTGGCAGCGGTCTCTTTCTCGGCGGCGGAGCGTTGGGCTTCCGCTTCGATCACCACCTGTTCGGCCGAGAAACTCGCGGCTTGCTTGGCCGCTTCGGCGGCTTTGATCTGTTTGACCAAGGCTTCCTCAGCGTCTTTCTCCGCTTGAGTAATGGCCACGCGTTTCGCCCGGTCGGCGGTGGCGAATTCTTCGGTGTCTTTGATCCGTTGTTGTTCTTCGACAACGGAGCGTTCGACGGCGACACGTTCGCGGATCACGTCCTGGATGTTTCGCTTCTCGACTTCGATCGCCTTTTCTTTTTCGATCGAAGCCAGGCCGACGATCCGTTCCCGTTCGGTGACTTCAAGCATCCGGTCTTTCTCGACACGTTCACGCTCGACCGCATCGGTCCGTTCTTTGTTTCGTTGGGCGACGATGACCTGCCGTTCTTTGTTCTGTTCGGCGACGGCGATCTCTTCCTCGGTAATGATCCGGGCTTGTTCGGAGCGGAGCCGTTGTTCTTCCTGGACCTTAGCGGCTTCGGCATGTTCGCGAGCGGCGATCTCTGCGACTTCGCGTTTTTGTTTTTCGGTCGCTTCGATCCGTTGCTTTTCGAGAACGAGGATCGCTTCCTGAGCTTCCACATCCTGCTTCTTGATGACTTTCTCTTTTTCACGCTTAATCTCGTTGGAACGGATGTGCTCCCTTGCAGTGAGATCCGTAATCTTCTTGATCCCCTCCGCATCGAGAATGTTCATCTCATTGAGCATCTCGATGGGCGTCTGCTCCAGAAAGTCGATCGCACAGTCATCGAGGATGTAGCCGTTCAGATCGCGGCCGATGTGCTTGAGGATCTCGTCTTTGAACTGCTCGCGTTCGGTGTAGAGATCAATGAATTCGAAATGCTTTCCGACCGTTTTGAGAGCTTCCGAAAACTTGGCGTCAAACAACTCCACGAGTGCGGCTTTCTCAGAAGCGCGGCGACATCCCAAAGCCTGGGCGACTTGGATAATGTCTTCTTTGGTGTTGTTGACTCGGACAAAGAACGCCACTTCGATGTCGGCTCGGACATTGTCTTTACAGATCAATCCCGAGACTCCGCGACGCGCGATTTCCAGCCGTTTGACGGAAAGGTCCATCTGCTCTGCGCGGTGCATGATCGGAATAACGATAATGCCGCCGCCGGAGGTGACCTGCATTCCCCCGATCCCGGTTCGGACGATGGCTTCATCCGGTCCAACTTTTCGATAGAACCGGGAAATGATGATCAGGGTTCCTACCAGGATCCCCACAAGGACGAGGAGAGCGAAAAGAACTTCGGTCGGTGGCATGAGTCAGCCTTTCGCAAGTTGCGTTGCGTGACGTGAGTTGATGATGGCGTGCGAAAAGTCCGCGAATTCAGAACGACTTCGCGAACCAGGAATTCAAATTCAACAAGCGGCTTCCGGAGGAGACCGGCTAAACAGCGATTGCGATCACGCGTCAACGCCCCGGACGTAATACAGCCGGGAGTCGGGGTGATATTCGATAATCTCGACAACCGCTCCGCGGGGGATCGTTCCCTCGGCGGTTCTCGCGTTCAAATACAACGGGGCTCCGTCTTCAATGGGGCATTCGATCTGCCCGAATTCCGGAGTGAGTTCCCCGGTCTTGACCGTGCAGCGCATTCCCAACATTTCCTTGGGCGGATGCGGTTCTTTGTGTTTCAGTTTTCCCTTGAGGGGCTGCGTCACAACTTTCGCTGCGAATAACCCAATTCCGAGATTGCGAAGGATGACGCCCACGATTTGCCAGTTGCTCGCCGCGGCCATGTCCTTGTCGAAGGTCATCGTCACCAACCAGGAGGTCAGTGCGAGGATCGACATCCACAACATGAGTGGCACATCACCGAGATTGAACCATTTGACCCCCATCATCCCCCAGTCGGCAAGTGATCCACTGACGTCGGCGTCCATGTCGACATCCATATCCAAGTCGAGATCGATCATGTCGATCCCGCCTCCGAAGATGACCATCAGCCAGTACACCATCACCAGTCCGAGTAGAAAGGTGAAGGGAAAGGCCGGCCAGGACAGGCACTGCGTCAGGAATTCGGTATCCATGGAAACTCGTCCCGGGAATGAAATGGGCGACAACCGGTCAACTTCTCCGGGATTGCCCACTCTTCCAACCATGCGGGGGTGTTGCCATTATGCAACACGCGAAGTCGAGGCAACGTAGGGAAAACGGAGTCCGGTCCGTTCGGATCAAAAAAAACGAACCACTTCGTTGAGTTTTTGGAAAAGGAGTGCTCTACCGGAGGCTCGTCCTTTCCCGTTCACGAGTAAGAACCGTTCTGTTCCAATTCTCACATCGTTACGGATTGCGCGTTTTGGCCCGCTTGTCTCTCCGGGACCTCTCGGGCAGTCGCGAGTTCCCCATCTTCTTGATGGGGCATCACACCTGAGGTTCCTGATCGGCAAAGAAGACTCACAGTTCAAGACAATTGAATCATCGCACCCCATCGACACTGTTGAATCGATGAGGTTGATGCCGCTATTCAGGTTAAGGGAAAGGGAAGAAAGGGAATCTTCCGATCCGATGTGTGGTGTTCTCACCCAAAGGGGAAGAGTAGAATCCCAAGATCGTTTTCTGCGGCCCATCACCAGGATGTCCGACGAATGTGGGAAACCAAAACACTGTTCCGTATCGCGTTGCTCACGGTCTTCCTGATGGCAGGGAATTCGGTCTGGGCTCAGCGTACCGGTTCCGCTGGAGGCGGCCCACGTCTCTATGAATCGCGGACGTTTCAGATTTACACCGATCTCTCGGAAGTTGACGCGCGCGAACTTCTGAAGGATCTGGAAACCATGATTGAACTGGTTTCCAAGTATTTTGGCCATCCCTGCCGCAAGCGGATCCAGATGTTCGTCGTCGAGGATCTCTCCCGGTGGTCCCCCGAGGAACGCGGGAAGATGCTGCCGGAGGGGCTCACGTCCATTCAAGGTGGCGCAGGTCTGACCGTCACTCGTGTGCAGCAATATGTGGGGGGACCGAAAATCGACGCGGACGCCGTCGTCTTCGCGGTGTCCAAACACCAGACACCGATGCATGAAGCCATCCACGCGTACTGCGGCCTGACTTTCGGGTCCACTGGGCCGGTTTGGTATTCCGAGGGAATGGCCGAAGTCGGAAAATACTTTCAAGCCGGAGAAAAGGGAGTCAACGCTCCACCTTACGTCATTGAATATCTCAAGTCGGAAGAGCCGAAACCGCTTGATGACATTGTGAATAACCCGTTGGAACGGACCGGGGACTCCTGGCAAAACTATGCCTGGAGGTGGGTATTGTGCCATCTGCTCGGTTACAACGAGAATTACTCCCAACGGTTCAAACCGCTCGGACTCGCAATGATGGCCGGCAACAACACCGGCTTCAACAATGCCTACGGCACCCAATTCCGAGAGATCGAATTTGAATACCAGCTCTTTCTTCAAGATCTCGAACCGGGTTATCGCGCCGACCTGTGCGGTTGGGACTGGAAGACCCGATTCCGGCCGCTTGTCGGCGCCGCCCAACTCGCCTGCAAAGTCGATGCTCAGCGAGGATGGCAGGCCTCCCGTGCGAAGTGCGTCGCAGGCGAGCAATATGTCGTCTCAGCAACGGGAGAGTGGTCCACTGGCCCGGATTCCTCGGAGGGAAACGGACAGCTGGTTGGCATAATCTTTCAGGACTACGTCCTGGGGGAACCGTTCCCTATCCCGGACGGGGAACCATTCACCGCCCCCTCAGATGGACAACTTTATCTCCGCTGCCAAGACGACTGGGGAAAGCTCACTGACAATCAGGGATCCAAAACCGTCCGCATCAAACTTGCCAAGTGACCGCCTGGCGAGTGAAGAGCGTCGGCTTCCTGTTTGTTGACGCGGGTGAAAAACAGATCGATGTCCCAACAAGTGACGAACACATCACATTCCAGACACAGACATCCAGACGACGCAATCTGCCGGTTTTGCCCGCTTTTTTCCACGCTTGAAAGGTTCCCTGTTGACGCTGCTGAACGCCCACCTTATTGTACAGTTCCCTTACGCAGGAAAACTGTCCGCATGATCGGCTTCTCCCGTTCCCTCCTTGATGATATCTCCGCGATCATTCGCGGCATCATGATTGGTATATTCAGGCAGATCTGAAAGCGGTCGATTCAATCTCAACCCTCTCAGGTCCTCCTGGCTTGAGAGGGTTTTTCTTTTGGACCAGTGGTTCCTTCCTCCTGGCAAAGAACTTCCAACCAGTCGCAATCACAGGTTCCCCTCACAATTTGATCCTGAATTCTCGAATCGGAACAGACAGCCATGTCCTCCACTTCGCGTCGAACCATCGACCTCTATGACACCACCCTTCGCGACGGAAGCCAGGGCGAAGGAGTCAACTTTTCCCTGCAGGACAAGTTGATGATCAGCCGAAAGCTCGATGAACTGGGGATTGACTTCATCGAGGGGGGATATCCGCTCTCGAATGAAAAGGATACCGAATACTTCCAGCAGGTCCGAGATCTGGGGCTCAAACACGCGAAGGTTTGCGCGTTCGGGATGACACGTCGGCGCGGCGTTTTGGCCGAGGACGATATCGGCATGCAGGCACTCCGCGATTCGCTCGCTCCTGTGTGCACGATCGTCGGCAAGACCTGGGATCTCCATGTCACGGAAGTTCTCCGCGTCGATCTTGAGGAGAACCTTGCGATGATTCGCGACTCAATCGCGTTTCTCGTTGCCGAGGGTCGCCGCGTTTTCTACGACGCCGAACACTTTTTTGACGGCTTCGCGGCCAACTCGGAATATGCCCTGCAAACGGTACTCGCGGCGCAAGACGCCGGCGCGGAAATCATCGTCTGTTGCGATACCAACGGCGGGAGCCTCCCCGAGCGGATCGTCAACACGCTCAACACGGTTCAGAAAGAACTCAAGATTCCAGTCGGAATCCATTGCCACAATGACTGCGACGTCGCAGTCGCCAATAGCCTGGCCGCTGTCGATGCGGGTGCGGTCCAAGTGCAGGGAACGATCAACGGCATCGGCGAACGCTGCGGAAATGCCGACCTGATCTCCGTCGCGGCGAATCTGGCCCTGAAGAAGGACGGCTATCACCTGATGCAAAACGGAACTGGCGTCTCCCATCTCACGGAGGTTTCTCGATACGTTTACGAACTCGCCAACATGAACTTTCGAAGCAACCAGGCTTACGTTGGTCGGAGTGCGTTCGCTCATAAGGGAGGGATGCACGTCCACGCCGTCAATCGCATCGCCCATAGCTACGAACACATCAATCCCGACATCGTCGGCAACCAACGCAGAGTCCTTGTCAGCGAGTTGTCCGGAAGGTCGAACATCGTTGCAAAGACGACAAAGTACAAACTGGACCATGACCAGGAACTGATGACCAAAATCCTGCAACGGGTCCAGGAACTCGAAAATGTCGGCTATCAATTTGAAGCTGCCGAAGCTTCGTTTGATTTGCTCGTGAAGAAGGAAGCCGGAACCTACGAACCGAAGTTTCAACGGATCCACTATCGTGTCAACGTCGAGACGGCCGGGCAAACCGAGCCGCTCACCGAGGCGACGGTGAAACTCAAGATCAATGGCGATGGACCGGTCCGCCACGAAGTCGCCGAAGGTGATGGTCCGGTGAATGCCCTCGACACCGCCCTTCGCAAGGCACTCATTGACACGTATCCCATGCTTCAGAATATGCACCTCGTCGACTACAAAGTTCGCGTCATCAACTCTGCCGAGGGGACTGCCGCGAGCGTCCGCGTGGTCATTGAGAGTGCTGACGAAAAGGACGTCTGGAGCACCATCGGAGTCAGCGAAAACGTCATCGAAGCCAGCTGGCTCGCGTTAGTCGATGCCGTCGAATACAAGCTCTTCAAGGACGAAGGCCAACTCGGCATCGGTTAATCGGCAGGGAGAGTTGGGGGTGTCTCCTCACTGTGCCTGCGAGATTCCGCGTTCTTTCTGCCTGACCACTTCGCTTGAACCACACCTCACCGAAACTCAGAGGTCCCTCATTCCGGAATGTCGACACGTTCAACGAGACCCCAAGCCTGTCAGAAAACATCCCCCCGTATTCTCGGGATTGGCGTCGTCGTCATCGACCATGTGCTCACCTTCCCCCGGCATCCCGAGGTCGACACAAAGAACGAAGCCAATGGCAGCCACCTTCACGGGGGCGGTCCGGTTCCCGTCGCTCTCGCCCAACTGAACCGATTGGGATGGCAGCCTCAACTAATCAGCCGATGGGGAGAAGACCCATTTGGTCATCTCGTCGAACAGTGGCTCGCCGCCGACGGCATCCGCTTCCCAAATGGCTGTCGGCATGGCGAGACCACCGGGCTCAGTCATGTCTGGGTCGAAGAGTCAACGGGCCTCCGCACGAGCGCCACAGTCCGACCTCAACCGACCGACCTGGAGTCACTTGTCACCCCGTCCGTCATTAACGAAGTTGATGCTCTTCATCTCGACGGTTGGGCCTATGAGGCAGCGGCTCGCGCTGCGAGAGCGATGAAGGCTCAAGACAAACTGGTTTGCATCGACACAGGATCTCCCAAGCCCGGTATTGATCAGCTCCTGTGTTTCGCCGATGTCGTGAATTGTCCTCGTGTCTTTTGTGAACAGTTTTTCGGAAGCTCGGATCTTATCTCCGCGACACGACGGATCGCCGAATTTGGCCCCCGGTTGGTCACGGCTACTGACGGCCCACGCGACGTCGTCCTGCATGCCAACGGCCAAACCTGGACGGGAAAATCCCTCCCCCTCGAAAAGATCATCGATACCAACGGGGCCGGAGACATCTTCTCCGCTGCCCTGATTCACGCGACCTGGAACGGATGGTTGCCAGAGCAGACGCTACGATTCGCGATCGCCGCTGCCGGACTCAAATGCTCGCGGCCCATTGACAACCGGTTACTGAGCAATGACCAGGAAGTGCTTCAGTTGGCCCAACTCGTGGAAACGCGCCAGCTCGGATAGCCCCGATTTGTCCCTCAACTCATCGAATAGCTGAGATGAGGACGTTTTTTCTCACAAACTCTCCCGGAAAAGTGCCCCTCGCGAATTGCTATCGATTCGACTTCAACGAGGCACGGCATCCCGTACTCTTGGAAGTCCAGCGGCAACAGTTCTGTTGCCCCCTCGACTGCGACGATCACCAACGTATCCGAGTCAAGCCGCGCGCCGTGACTCGCGGTTTTCCTGAGTGCGCGGGGAACGCGACGGATCAGCCGTGACCCTGCGATAGAGGCTTTCAAGCCCTTTACTCCAACCGATTCCTAAAACGGTGCCGACGACGATCGAGGAGAGAAAGGCGCCCCAGCCGTAGGCGGCGAGCCAGGCGAGTCCGAGATTGATGGCGGAAAAGACGAGAAGAATGGACAATCCCTGACCTTCCGAGGAAAGGGCGGAAGCCGGTTGGACCGCTCCGGGGTGTTGAAGCAAATGGCCCAGCCATCCTCCCAAGAGGAGCAGTCCACATGCGGGAAGCAACCCTCCGTTGGATAGCCAACCTCGATGCCCCGCAAACGCGACCATCGTCACGGCCCAAATGAGTGGGGCTGTTTGGGCATAGAGGTCATCAAACCCAAGAGAAAGCGAATCACTGGCGAGCTTCCGCGCCGCTGCTTCAAGCGAAGCTGGAACCCCGGTCGTCAACACGGAAACGATTGCCCAGATAGCCAACTTCTTCCAATCTTGCTTCTTGAGCAATCCAGCAAGCTTCCTCCAAGAGATGCGGGAATTGGACAATTCCTTTGCGAATTTCTGCGGCATGGATTCCGTTCCCTGGTTCCCTTTGGCTTCCTTGGAGAATCGTCGGCCAATTTCGAAAACCGGTCAAGACGAGTCCTCACCGTCCCACCGTCCAGGTCGTTCAACGAATGCCACGTGTTTGTCTCAACGAGTGGAGGCGCCAGGAGAATCCCTTCATTGACATCCTCGACCTCCGCTTCGGTCAGGATGTGACCTAACTCGCGGGACGGGGTTGACTCTCCCACCGCACCCGCTGTACCGGGCCACGATGCCTCTGATCGTCGAGTTCCGTTGAGTGGAGAGCATTCCTCCTTCGACGATCACTCAGCGATGGGCGCCTTGGCGCTCGGGGTCCCGGCCAATGTTTTCTGGACGATCCCTGAAAAATGCAAAAAGGAGGAGCACCGCGCCGCCTGGCATGAGTGCCCAAGCCGGCTCGTTGCGTGCAAAGCAGAGTTCGGCGGGATAGGCCGTCGCAGCCATGATGAGAACAACCGAGAGAATGAGCGGACCTCCCTGGAACTTTCTGCTGACGAGAAAGATCGAGGGAAAGGCCACTCCATACAGGAACAGGAATCGGAGGTACCAGAGTTCATCGGACGATCGTCCCCCTGTGAGCCCGTACCAGGCGAGGAGGGAAACGAGACAGGGCAGGAATACGGCTTGCGCGGGGAACAGGTTCGAATCGTTTCTCCGCTGCCGCTCTCTTCGCAGCGCGCCAATGTGAAACGCGATCGTGAACACGGACTGCAAACCGAGGTGAAGAAGCGGCAGCCACCACAGATGGGGCGGGGGCGTCATCCAGATCAGGACGGTGAGTGCCAACATGGCCGAGAACGCAATGCCAAAAACATCGAAGGCGCGCTGGGAGTACGCTTTCCGGACCTCGTAAAAGGTCAGATCGAGATAGGGACAAATGAGGAATCCCCCCGCCATCAGCGGAAGCAAGTAGAACGATTCCACCGAAGGACTCGCCGGTCTCACATCAACGGAATTCCCCCACAAACAGAAAAGGCAGGATAGTGAGAAGCACCAAATGAGGGCTCCGACCAGGATGAGCCGTCGGAGATTCAGCAGAGACAACGGATAGGCGGCTCCAAGAAGGAGCAATGGGCTCAGAAAGACGTAAGAATCAGGGAGAACGCCATAATCCTCGGGCCAGAGAGTCTTTGTAAGGAAGACGCTAAAGAACAAGTGAAAGGCAATCGTCGCGGAGGAAAACCAACTCGCGGAGTTGCTGATCCGCTCATTGATCTCTCCCTCGTCGTGGACAACTCGCCCGAACGCAGCGCATCCCAGAACATTGGAGACGGCGAAGACGAAGAACCCAGCCCATCCAAATCGCTCCAGCAGGATTCGGGGGAGGTACATGCCAATGACCCAAGTCCAACTGCTGGCGAGCGCAAGACCTGCGAGGATTGTGTCACGCATGGTGTCCGCCGGTCTGGGATGTCATTTGCGTCGCCGTTTTCCCGAGGGATGGAAAATACTGCTCTTCACGAGGCTTTTCGGGGCAAGATGGTAGGTAATCTCGGCTTTCCCGACGATGCGGTTCGCATCCTTTTCCACCTGGAAAACGCGAAGTTTCAGGTCGACGTTAAATTCCCGTTCGGAGGCCATTCCGTCTTCCAGACCTTCGAGAGATTCGAGGTGATATTCTGCTGGTCCCAGGCAGGGTCTCAAAAACCGATAATTGAGACTCTTGCAGACACAGGTGTAGTCCCGGCCCACTCTCCGATTCAGGATCAATCCGCCGGCGATCTCCGCGTTTCCTGACAATGCGGCGCCGGACATCGCGCCATACCAGTTTCGGTTGGCCCTGCGGAACGGCATTCGTGGCGTGAGCTGCCCCTCCGTCCATCGCATGGCGATCCCGCTTCTCCAGGCGGACGGAAGAAAGAAGAAGGCAAAAACGCGATGCCAGAAATTGTTGCGAACGGACAACTCCGCCAGCCAGCGTTCGGCCCGCTGAATGAATGGAAGTTCGTTCGAGGTTTCGTCCATCTGACTCATTCGGCAATTCTAATGATGTGGGCCAAGTCAGGAAACACGAAGCTGAGAATCGGTTACGTCACCGATGGGGCAACTCCAAGGGCCCAAATCAGCCGCGAATCCAGACAGCGGGCATGTCCCCGAACGCCGAATCCTGATCGCAAACGTATCAGGACTCCCAAGGAGCGAGACAGCGAACGGAATGGCAGACAGTTCGATTGGTGGAAATCATCCATCGTATGGTAATCTCCAGGCTTCGCCTGAGCGACCAACTCCATTGAGACCGGATCGCCCGATATCAACTTGGCCCCTTGGATGTTCCCATGATCATTTTGGACAAGATCACCAAACGATTCGGCCAGTCGGAAGTCCTGAAAGGGGTCTCCTTGCAGGTTGCCTCCGGGGAAGTGTGCGTCCTGCTCGGACCATCCGGCGGAGGGAAGAGTACACTGCTGAGAACCATCAACGGGCTGGAAACATTCGACGAGGGATCAATTCGAGTCGGAGACACGACGCTCGATTCCCGAGAAGGACCGCAACGGGAACTGGCCCTCGCCGCAATTCGCCGCCGAGTGGGAATGGTCTTTCAGCAGTTCAATCTGTTTCCCCATCGGTCCGTGTTGGAGAACATCACGGAGGCCCCCATCCACGTCTTGGGGAAGAATCGCAACGAGGCGATCTCGAATGCCCGACGACTGCTGGACCGAGTTGGACTGCGGGACAAAGAGGATGCCCGTCCGACGTCCCTCTCGGGAGGACAACAGCAACGGGTGGCCATCGCGCGAGCCCTCGCGATGAACCCAGAAGCGATTCTCTTTGACGAACCGACCAGTGCACTCGATCCCCGAATGACCGGCGAAGTGATCAGTGTGATGAGCGACCTCGCCCAGGCTGGCCAGACAATGATTGTCGTCACCCACGCGATGGGCTTTGCCCGCATGGTCGCCCACCGGGTACACATCCTCCACGCCGGCCGCATCGCCGAATCCGGCCCCCCGGAACAGATCTTCGAGGCCCCCCAGCTTGAGGTAACACGCGAGTTTCTTGCGGAAGCCAAAACGGTCTGACTTGGAACGAGAAGGATCTCGAAGGGGTTCTCAGGCATTCGCGTCCAGACGCGGCATGCCTTCAGTCGCCACATCGACGCTTCCCCGAGCTTCAACTCGAAAACTTCGTCGCCCAGGTTCGGCTTGGTGACGTGAATCCGGTATCCTCCAGCGAAGAGTTCAGATTGAGATTTTTTCGATGGAGTTGACATGACACGGATCGTTTCTGCCATTCTCATCCTTCTCGCGGCGGGCACTTCTGCTTTCGCGGGCGATTGGCCACAGTTTCTTGGTCCAGATCGAAACGGAGTCTCGACGGAGACCGGACTCATCAATGTCTGGCCGGAGTCCGGTCCGGAGATTGTCTGGCGGCGACCACTCGGTGTGGGAATGTCGGGGATTGCCGTGGTCGGAGGAACGGCCTGGACTCTCTTTCAGGATGATACGACACAGTATGTCGTCGCTCTGAACGCCAAGTCCGGAGAAGAACGATGGAAGACCGCCGTCGCTCCGACTTACAAGAATTCGATGGGAAATGGTCCCCGTGCGACTCCAACGGTAGGGGACGACCAAGTGTTCGCTTTCACTGGAGAAGGAATCCTCGTGTGTCTGAATCGCCAGACGGGTCGACAAATCTGGTCTGTCGATACAAGAAAAGAATGGGGAGGCCGCGACGCCGAGTACGGCATGGCCTGTTCTCCATTGATCTCGGGAGAATTCGTCGTAGTCACGGTCGGGATGCCGGATGCCACCGTCGCGGCCTTTGAACGCAAATCGGGAAAAGTCGCCTGGACGTCGGGAAAAGGCTCTCCAGCCGGTTATTCGTCACCCGCCTTACTAACGCTCAATGGCAAAAATCAACTGGTGGTCTTTCATGGCGCCGGCGTCCTGAGCTTGACACCAGAGACCGGAACCCCACTCTGGAACTATGAATACCCAACCGACTACAACTGCAACATCGCGACACCAATTGCCGTGGAGAACGAGGTCTTCATTTCGTCGGGCGAGAATCACGGGTCCGCGTTGCTCAGTGTCCCCGAAACTTCGACGGGCGACGTCACCGAAACCTGGACATCGTTCGGACCGCAGAGCGTGTTTCGCAACGAATGGCAGACCGCTCTTTTGATCGACGGAAACCTCTACGGCTTTGACAATGTCGGCAGCGCGGGACCCGTGACAAATCTGAATTGTGTGAATGCAAAGACGGGAGAACTTCGTTGGCGGCAACGACGCTTCGGGAAAGGTAACGCCATCGCCGCCGATGGCAAACTCTGGTGCACCACCATGGACGGGGAACTGGTAATCGTCCAAGCGACACCAAACAAGTTTGTCGAATTGAGCCGGGCTCCCCTTTTTGGGGAAACTAGGCAAGCCCCGTCTCTCGCAAATGGGCTCTTGTACGTGCGAGACAATGCGGAGATGGTCTGCGTGAAAATTCGAGAGTAAGGAGTGACCTTGAAATCATCATCGCATTCTCAGAAGGGCCACACTTCCTGGCACAGGATCGTCGTCTACAAAGCCTAAAGTGGGCAGTTGATAGGGAATTCAAACTGCGTTTTTTTGGCAAATGTTTGCTCATATCTGTTTTTCCTACCCACGATTGGCTACCCACCACCCACTCGTCGTAAAACGAGACCCGAATTCGTCGGTCATCCCGATGGTGATCCCGTCCGTTGCCTCTCGAATTCTTCGCAACGGGGGTTTGTCAAGAGAACCGCTCGCTCCCCCCGGTCTAGTCAAGACTCAGATCCGCATGAGACTGGGGTCAGACCAAGTCGACACCGCCCATCGGAGCCAAAACGGTCAACTTGGGGCCCTCTGTCTTCGTGGCACCAGTCGAGATAGGGGTAGGGAAGGCTGATTGAGTTCAGCCTGTGAGTTACCCACAACTCTGT
>JAGQQQ010000073.1 GCA_020426125.1 Planctomycetaceae bacterium | reverse complement strand
AGCTGCGCATAGGAACTACTACTTTCAGAAAACTCCTTCATCCAGAAGTCTAAAGTGAGATCTGTCGCCCCCACTTCACCAGACAAGTCGAGCGCCAAGTTGGCTTCCCCGATGGAAGAATTCCCAGTTGTCTGAGAAAACAGCAGGTGGTGTGTTCCAGCATGCGGCGTGGAATTCATGGAGATTTCAATTGTTTTCGAGCCGCTTGTGGCAAACGACCAGCCCGACAAATTCGAGATGTCTCCGGATTCAAAGTCCTCGATAACCGGCAGAGTTTGGGGGACCGCGGCGATGACCACCGAATTGACGTAGCCGTCGTTCGCCTCGCCATTGAGTTCGTCACCCTCCTGGTTCATCGTATTTCCAGCGAGGTCTTGAACATCAACCGAGATTCCAACTCGGTATTCTCCCGGGAGGGATTGTTGTGAGGCGAAGTTCAACCGCCAAGTCATCTTGTCGCCCGAGTCAACGGGATTGCCCACCAAAACGACTGGGTGCCCCAGAGGATCAATGACCGAGACTTGGCTAGACGTGAAGGAAGAACTGTCAATCGGCTCATTGAAAGTCACGTCGACAAAATCGATGGGGCTTTGCTGCGGAACACTTGGATTCTGGCTGATCACTCGGGGACCAAACACGTCGATTCCCTGAGCGATCCGAAAATCATCAATACGGGTCGCGTATCCCGACGAACCTCCGATGTGTCGCAGTCGAACATAGACATCACTATCGAATGTGATCCCGTTGGCGGTCAGCATTGCGTCGAGATCGAAACCCGCGTGAAAGTTCTGATTGACGGGCGTACTGTCGATTGACGTGATGGAATTCCAACTGGTGCCATCTCCACTGACGAACAACGTTAAATAGTTGCTCGAAAAGGCCGTTGACTCTTGTGTCCAGAAGTCGAGGGTGAGGTCATTTGCCCCGGCATACGACGTCAGATCGAGTTTGACAATCGCATCCGCCGTGGATGACCCCGATCCGTTCTGGCCGAATTCAAGATGGTACGTCCCGCTCTGAGGAGAATTCGTATCGACGACTTCGACTGTACCAGGACCTGTCGTTGCAAACGACCACCCGGCCGTCAGTGCGGCAGTTGATCCTGCTTCGAATCCCTCCAGGTAGGGGAGTACAGAAATCGGAGTGGTCAACAAGTCGAATGTCGTGACAAACGAATCATTCGTATTCCCGTTGACTTCATCCTGGTCTCGATTCAGGGGATTTCCAGCAGGATCCTGGACTCCCGTGCCAATTCTGAGGGTATAGCTTCCTGCCTGGGTTTGTGGCTGGTCGAAATTCAATCGCCAGGTGGTCTGATCGCCTGAATCTACGGGATTGCCAGAGAGCGCAACCGGATTTCCCAAAGGATCCGACACGAGAATTTCTGCGGAGGTGAAAGTCGCTCCGTTCACAGGCTCATTAAAAGTCACGTCGACGAAGTTCAACGGGCCTTGTTGAGGGGTATTGGGAGACTGCCCCACAACAGTCGGCCCAAAGACGTCGAGTCCTTGAGCCACACGCAAATCATCGATTCGATACCGGTATCCGGCCGAACCTCCACTGAAATGCCTCAACTGAAGGTAGACGTCGCCGTCGAAGCTAATACCCTTGGACGTCAGAGCGGCGTCAAGATCGAAAGCAACGTGGAAGTTTTCATTTACTGGAACATTGCTAACAGAACTGACACCTTGCCAGGATGTCCCGTCGCCACTGACATACAGACTCAGGGAATTTGAGAAATCTGTCGATTCCTGCACCCAGAAGTCAAGCGTCAGGTCTGTCGCGCCGGAAAGTGACGACAGATCAAACTTCAGGGTTGCCTCCGAATTTCCCGACCCGGAGACACTATGGCCAAATTCCAACTGGTATTGTCCGCCGTGGGGAGAATTCGTGTCGATGACTTGAATGCGCCCGGTCCCTGAGGTTGCGAACGCCCAGTTCGTCAACGCTGCGACCGACCCTCCTTCAAATCCTTCGGTGAAAGGGACAGTTAACGCGGGCGCGGAGATGTGGATTTCGTTGTTGTAGGCGTCAGTTCCGGACCCATTGCTGGCATCGCCAATCTGGTTCATCTGATTGCCCGCCAGATCGCGGACATCCGGGCCGATGGAGATGTCATATTCTCCGGCAAGCGTTTGAGGAGACGCAAAATTGACCCGCCAAGTCAGCTTGTCTCCAGTGTCAACAGGGGCACCTGACAAAGTGACAGGATTCCCCGAGGGATCACGCACCGTGACATCGCTTGCGAGGAATGTTGCCCCGTCGATCGGTTCGTCAAACGTGACGTCGAAGTTGCTAATCGGGCCGACCTGAGGAGTGTTTGGCACATGAGAAACAACTCTTGGTCCGGAAACATCTAAACCTCTGGAAACGCGGACATCGTCCAGGGTGGTCTCATGTGATGTGGAAAGTCCACGATGCCGAAAGTCAATGTAAACATCCCCGTCGAGTGTAATTCCACGAGTCGATAACATGTCATCCAGGTCATAGGAGTAGTGCACATACTCCCCGATTGCCGTTCCGGGCGATGCGACAAACGAATAGGAGACGCCGTCTCCGCTAACATAGATCTGCATGAAGTTGCTGCTGGACGTCGTCAATTCCTTTGTCCAAAAGTCGAGTGTGAGATCCGTCGCTCCAGCATCCGCAGTCAAATCGAGAACAAGTGTCGCCGTCCCGCGCGACTCACCGGAGGACGACTGATCAAATTTCAGGTGGTATAGGCCGGATTGAGCGTTGTCGTTGTTCGTAAGCTCAATCGTTTTCCCGAAGTCGGTCTTGAAACTCCACCCAGGTAGGTTCGCGATGTCCCCGCCGTCGAAGTCCTGAACGACCGGCAAGGTTTGGGGAACGGCGTTGATGGTGAACGAGTCGTTGAACTCGTCCTGGCCGAGTTCGCCGTCGGTGCCGTCTCCGTCCTGGTTCATCGGCTCACCAGACGCATTGAGAACGTCTGGACCAATCTGGACTCGATAGGTTCCCGGCAAACTGACCGCGGCAGTGAAGTTCAATGTAAAGGTCTGCTGATCCCCGCTGTCGACAGGATCCGCGGAGAGATTGATGACCTGTCCATCGGGGGCTTGAATAGCAATGTCATCCTGTGTGAATGTCGCAGGCTGAACGACCTGGTCAAACGTGACATCGACAGAGGAAACGGGCGCGGTAGTGATCCCCGAGGGAGCCATCGTTCCGATCGACGCGCCGGCAAGCATGACACGTTCTTCATACTGTTCCGGCAGAAAGCTGCGAGGATGACTCTGAGGTCGAATCGCCCGGGAGTTGTGACGACTGCGGAATTGTGCGGAGACGGATCGAAAGTAAGACTGAAGGAAACGGCGTGTGTTGTTATTCATCTTCGATATGAGCGCTTGTGGTGGAAAGATTTCAGAGGCTGGACGAGGTGGGGAATCTCATGGCTCACGTCAGGGAACTCATGATCCCGCGAATTCGAATAGGCAGGCAAACGGCTGTTGATCTGTCCTGTGTGCGGGAAATTCGCGAAGTGGCACATGCGAGATTCGAGGAGGTGATCTGAGGAGCAGAGGCCCAAAGGTGAGGACTTTGAGACGCTCTTCGAGTGAGTGGCCATCGGCCCAACTCAAAGGGAATTCTCTTGAGGTGGTCGTCATTCGAAAACTTTCAGCAGCGAGTGAATGCGTCCTGACGAGATCATTCTTAGGGGCTTCGGGTTATGGTCGAAACGTCATCGCATCGATGAGGATCATGAGGGGACGAAATCTCCTCCGAGAATTTCGACATTGGCCGACAACTGTTTGGTCTCTCCCAGAAACAGAGTGGGCTCGAATCGGTCCCCGTTGCTTACCAGCGACCACCATTCGCCTGCCGCGTAGCCGACGATGTCGACTTCCACGTCCCCATTCAAATCGACGGCCGTCGCTTGCCAGGAGCGAGCAGGATCCCAGCGACCGAAGGCATGCAGAGGCATCACGCCGGTTGTTCCTTCGAGAATCCACCAGATGCCGCGTTGCTCCCATCCGCCGAGGTCATCAACGCCGTCACCGGTAAAGTCGGCGACTGTGACGTCGTTCCAGGTGTATCCCGGACTCCAGCGACCGGAAAATCTCAAGGCAAACCGATTCGCATTGCTGGGGATCTCCAGCGTAAACCACCCGCCAAATTGGGTTCGCCCCATGATGTCTGTGCGGCCGTTTCCATTGAAGTCACCGGTTCGGATCAATGACCAGGCATAGATCGTCTCATTCCACGCGCCGGCGTATTGTGTTTGCAGCCCTGCTGATGTCCCGAGAGCGAAGTACCACTGGCCGGTCGTTCGGCGAAGGGCGACGTCGTCGAGGCCATCTCCGTTGAAGTCGCCGATCTGCGCTTCGCCGTCGGCCCACCCCTCCTTCGCCCAAGACGGTCCGGAAATCTCCGCGAACGTGAAGCCGTTTGAACGCAGAATTCTCCAGCGCCCGTCTCCTCCGCGAGCGATGAGATCATCGCGGCCATCGTTATTGAAGTCGCCAATATTGAGATCGGTGGAGGCGGCTCCGGCTGTCCATTGTCCCCAGAGGAGCGGCGTGGAAGTCCCCCCTTGGCTGACAAAGACATCTCCCCCGGGAGTCACGGCAACGACGTCGTCGGTACCGTCACCATTCACATCCCCGGTCAGGAATTGCGAGGCTTGCAGGCCGAACCAGTCGGCCCCGGGTTGGAAGGTCAACGGATAGGTCTGTTTGATGCCTTGAACGGAAGCCCCGTCAAGCCGGTCAATGGCGACCAGTTCGCCCTTCGGGAAGAATGTCTCCTGGGGAACGGACCAAGTGGATGCAATGTCATAGCTCAGGCTTGTCGCGCTTGTGTCCGCGGGGCGAACGAGATGGCTCGCCCGGAAGTTGTCGAACTCAAAGCTGTTCATTGTGGAATCCCAAATGGCCCCCGCGATCATCTGCCCTGTCTGTGCAGTTATTGTCAGGCTCACAGTCGGCTTAGTGATGGCGATTCGATTGGGATCCGAGAGATTCTGATTGCCGACGACAGTCGTTGTGACCATGGCACTGGGATCCTGGGGGAAAAATCCGGCAATGTCGTTGCCATCTGGCGCAGGAACCCAAACATTGTCTGGGGCCATGGAGTCGCTTCCGCGGGTAATCCGGAATTCCCGCATGTCGCCGGAGTTGCCAATCTGTCCGGTATTCAGCGGAATCTGATGGACATAGTTCGACGGGATTCCCCCGAGGTTGAGATCCTTGTCCAAGGAGGCGCTGAGATTCACCACCAGTGTTCCCTGAAGCTGGATCTCCTGGGCATTGGCGAAGAACGCAATTGTCCCGGAAAAACTCCATGTTCCGGCACTCCCACCTGCCGTGGCCACGTCCCCCGACGCTGTGAACTGAAACCCCGCTTCGCTCACGTCCACGAAATCAAGTTGTCCTCCGGTCGCATCCGCGTCGTTCAGAAAGGCGTTGAACTGATGCGTCGAACCAAATCCATTTGGTTCAAAGAAGTCCGGACGGCCCCGAAAGGAGACGGTTCCTTCCGGGGTCTGGAGTAAGGCCCCAATCTGACGGTTTCTGTAGAACAGGCGATGCTCCATGTTCCCCGTATTCGGATCCGTCACTTGCTCGAAAGAGTAGTTCCCTGCCGCTTTGGTGATTGGCATGTTCGCCATACTCGAAAGCAAGACCTTCAGATCGAGCATCTCGATACCGCCAACGACGAGTTCCCGAAATGTTCGGCGTCGAGGACGAAAGCTCCCGAATGATCGAATCATTTTCGGAATCATCTGTTTCATTGCACATCCTCCCGGAAGAGAGAAACTGCTCGCTTGGGCACGAACTCAAGACTCGGTGAGTCGTCAAGTTCTCGAGTGGCGAAGAGTCCGGTATGCCCTTCGAACGCTGGCGTGTAATTCGAAGTTTCGGCGAGCCGCCGAGCCCATGGCCGATCGCTGGAGCTGTAATAGCAAAGAGCGACTCCTCGTGGGCGATAAAGCCTTTTCACCCGCCGAAAAAACTCGTACTGCTGGTCTTCATTAAAGGCGGCCCCCCCACCAGTTGGCCAGAAGACGGTCGACAGCAGCCCGGGCCGGGTATCGTGCTGAAAAGACATAACTGCGTCCTCAACCTTCTCGACCGCCGCATCCACGCTCGCGGACTGCTCGTTGAATGGTCGGCTTAACGAGCGAACGGTGAAGTCCGCAATTTCCAGCATTTGTTCCCCGCGGACGCCAAGATAGTCCTCGTTCAGAAATGAGGCTGTTATTGGTTTGCCGGTCTTCCAGCGAATTCTCGCGAGTTCAGCAGTCAGTCCAGACCAGTCCACTTCCCGAGCCATGAATTCGCCGAGAATGTAGCCATCAACATCCTCGGAGGCAGCAATGGCATTGCTGATCTGACGTTGAGTTTCGTCAGCCTCGAAGTTACTGGGGTCAGCGACCCGAATCCCCTGAATGACGGCGCGGAATCCCAACTCTTTCGCGAGTCGAGCAACACTGGGATCCCGGCATTCGTGGAGCAAGACGCCAGTAAACCCGGCGGATCGGAGCACTTCCAGTTCCTGACGGATCTCGGCTTCCGTAGGGCGGTGGCCCGGGTGGCCCGTTGTCTCCTGCAAGTCGTCGGGCCAGTAATACGCGGAGGTATAGGATATCCATTGATTGTCCTGGATTATCCGCTCCCGTTGAAGCAACTCGCTTTCCGTATATTGATTGATCGCTGTCTGCGCTGCGAGTGACGAGAAGAACAATGCTGCCAGACCCCCGATACCAGACAGGAAGGGGGCTCGAATCAGTCGCCAGTGGTTCGAGACAGCCCACACAGCCGCCAACAGGAGGCCGGCGATTAACGCCGCGAACGCAATTCCCTGAATTGCGGAGTCACGCCACCCAGGCAGCGCCATGCTGTAGTCCCCAGAGAACCTGGCGACGACTGCGAGAAGCAGAGGCGGTAACGCCAGAAAACTCGGAGAGAGCCACGTCTTGACGATGCCGATCAAAACCGACTCCCGCTCAGACTCATGGTCAACGGCAAACCCTTCCAAACTGTGATCCAAATCCAGTGACTCAGCGAGAACTCTTTGTAGATTCGGGTCACCTCGCAATTCTCCCTCGAATGCACTGAGTTC
>JAGQQQ010000072.1:15176-15437 GCA_020426125.1 Planctomycetaceae bacterium | reverse complement strand
CTCCTGCATCCGGCCGATGGGGCGTCGTCGTGAGCGGGCCATGTGTCAGCAACATCGGGTAGTAGACAAAGAACGGCGTCTCCGCGTCCTGTCGCTTGAGAAAATCCAAAATGAAGTCATTGCAGATGTCCGGGCCGAATTCTCCCGGGTAGGTTTTGGAGCCGGATTCGGTGAGGATGTACGGATCCCAGTACCGTTTGTCGCTCTTCGGGACTCCCCCTTCGCCGCCCGTCCACATGCAGAACTCGTCAAAGCCGAGTC
>JAGQQQ010000072.1:0-15028 GCA_020426125.1 Planctomycetaceae bacterium | reverse complement strand
ACGTCCCAGTGGTTCACCCAGCCATGCCGAAACGGGTACTGCCCCGTGAGCAACGTCGCACGCGTGGGGGTGCACTGCGGCATCGAGTAGACATTATCGAAGCGCAGTCCCGTCTTCGCGAGTTCGTCAATGTGCGGAGTGGTGATCCCTTCGGCGCCGTAGCAGGAGATCCATTCCTTGCCGAGGTCATCGACCAGTATAAAGACAAGATTTGGATGGGCGGCGTCGGCGAAAAGGGCACCCGGAACCGCAAGCGTCAGTGTGATTACGATTGCAAAACACCGATTCCCAGGTAACGGGGACCGAAGAAACAACGGCATGATCATGGGAAAACTCTCGTAACAGAGGCGGGCACGTTGGCGTCCTACTCATTCTCGGGAAAGAACGGGAACAACTCGCGGATCTCCAGTAGCGTGGGCTGGCGACCGTATTCACAGATTTCGAACGCTTCTGCGTACTCGACCGCTTTACCACGCTCGTCCCCGTACCATTGAATCAGGGCATCCCGGTATTTGTCCGCTTCTCCGCCAGCGCGGCGTTCCCAGCGTTCCTTGAGCCACGCCCGACGGAGTTCGGGAGCGGAAGCCGGGGGAACGGTCTGCACGAACGCCTCACTTCCGAGGGCACCCCCTTCGAACGTTTGGGATTCGAGTGCCATCAGGGCGTCGACTTTCTTCTCGAAGACGCCATCAATCGCCACGGCAATATCCGCTTCAAACGGATACGGCTTCTGGAAACGATCACTGGAATACAAGAAGACGGGGTTCTTTTTCAGAGCCGGGGTATCGGGACAGAAATGGGGAACCGTCACCATAAACGCCGCATCCTGAACCAGCACGCCCACGTAGCGATGGTCCGGATGGTAGTCCCAAGGCCGGTGAGCGATCACGATGTCCGCGTTCCAATCCCGGATCAGACGGGTGATTTTGCGGCGGTTCTCCAACGTCGGCATCAGCTCACCATCATGAATATCGAGGACTTGAGAAGTGACACTCAAGCGTTTGGCCACCTCGGCGGACTCGGCTGTGCGTCGCTTCGCTAAGGGTCCGCCGGCCATGGCCCAGTGTCCGATGTCTCCATTGGTGACGGAAACCAGTTTCACGTGGTGTCCCTGCTCCGCCCACAGGGCGGCTGTTCCGCCGCTTTTGTACTCCGCGTCGTCCGGATGGGCACCGAAACAGATGATGCGGAGTTTCCCATCATCGGATGGGGTGTCCGCGTCCTGAGCCGCGAGCGGCGAGCAACAGAGAAGCAGAAGGCCGATCAGTCGTGTTTTCATGATGTCAGATCTCGCAAGGGGGAACACTTTGGGTTCAGTCGATTGGCATCATTTCTTGTCTGGGCGGAAACATCAATCAAGCGCGGGGATCCCAGAACCCGACCTCGCCCCACATAACGCCCTCCCGTTTTTCGAATTTTCTCTCGGACAAACGATTCAGGACTGCTAGAATCTGAACAGCGAATTCTCGCCCCATCCTCTCCAGTCGCAGGAAGTCAACATGGCTGATCCCCAGAATGTTTCCTCGGAAAGTGCCGGTCCCGATCAGGTTTTTGAACTCAATCCAAGAGAAGAGCTGTCCCCGAGTTGCTGTACTCCCGGCAAGTTGTTCGTTCGTGTGATGCTTTACGGAGCCGCGATTCTGCTGTTGGGAAGCGTTGTGGCGGTCCGGGCCAATCCGCAATTGTCTGAATACTTTGGGATCGTCCCCGATAAGCAATCGACCGCGAAGACGGATCGCTGTTGCTGCCACTCATTGGAAGTCGCCGAAGCGGCGGGATGCACTGTCGAAGCCTGTCCCAGTGAATTGGCTTGCTCGAGTGAACTAGCCTGTTCAGAGAACGACGCCTGCAGCGAAGACTTTTCAACCGTCGCTCAATCCGATTTGCTTCCCCCAAGCGTGCCGATGCCCGAGACGTTGTGAGTCTCCTGTGGTCGCGTCGCCGCCAGATTCGAACTGATCGTCGCCTCAGACTTGTTTCCCACGGCGGCAATGTTCGGTCAGGTATTTTTCGGTGGTGCCGGAGGTCCGTCACCAGGGTGGACCCACTCAGTGGTGCCGTCCGCCCAGTTCTCTTTCTTCCAGACGGGGACCCGGACCTTTAGCTCGTCAATCAGATATTGGCCCGCTTCGAAAGACGCCTGGCGATGAGGCGTACTCACCGCAACGGCAACGCTCGCTTCTCCGAGTGCCAAGTGCCCGAGCCGATGGAGAATCGCCACGCGGCGGACATCCCATTTTTCCAAGGCCTCATCGGCCAGTTCATTCATCTTCGCCAGTGCCATTTCCGGATACGCTTCGTAATCCAGGGCGACCGTCCGCAGATCGCCCGTTGTCTCTCGAACGGTACCGAGAAATAGAACCACGGCTCCACATTCCGGTGTGGTCACGAAGTCCAGCAGTCTGGGGCAATCAATGGGATCGTGCGTCAGGTCGACCCATCGCTCGTGAGTAGGCATGGCGAAGAGTAGGGGGTGGGTGTTGGGGATAACGGAGCAGGTCGTGACGTTTTCAGGTTATCCGATCAGGACAGGTCGTGCGTCACACGTGGGCAATTTCCGAGCGGCTCGTCGGAAAAAAAACGGCGCCCCCCGACAGGAGACGCCGCTCAATGGAATCCTATGCCAGACAGGTTGATGGGTCAGCCGGCGTCGGCAACTCGGACCTGACCGGTCCCGCCGATGACGGCTCCGAAGTCGAGGCCGTTATCAAAACTGTTTCCAGACCCCGTGGACAGGAACACGTAGGCGTTAACGCCGAGGCCGGCGAGGTCATCGTATCCGTCTCCGTTAAAATCGCCCACCACATAGGTGAGCCCCGCCATGACTTGGCCGAAGTTGAGGGGTGGCGATGCCATGATCACGGGATTGAGTAATCCCGGGTCCACTTGGGTGCCAGCGTGGGCCACCATTCCCGAATTGCTGATAGCGTCCACATCCTGGAACAGATTGTCGTCAAAACGGCCCAAGAGCAAGGGACCCGGGTAGATCGCAGGACTCAAATTGGGAGCACGAAATGACGCAACGAACCGGTGGATGTCTGCGAAGATCATCCCGTCACCGGAGAGGTCCCCCGTTGTCGTGGCGTGGGCGATCTGCCCGGATTGGGACCCCGACGTGGCCATGGCCACGAGGTCATCTCTGCCGTCGGCATTCAGATCAATGGCCCGCACCTGCGCAAGTCCATCGACCGCGAAACTCATGGCAATCGTCCCCTGAACAACTCCGCTGGACAACGGCCGCAGACGTCGAGGCAACGAAGGATTGTTTGAGGCAATGGAATAAAACGGAATGATATTCGTTTTCGTCTTATCGGCGGAATCAAACAGTCCGACGAGGTCATCGAAACCGTCTCCGTTGAAATCGCCAGTGACGAATTCATTGTAATTGGGATTTGCGGTGACCATGAAGAAGGTCTGGCCGGTCAGGAGATCCTTCGTGAACACGGCTCCACTGTAAGGACCATCGGTATAGAGCCAGAGCAACTCCTGCTGGCCGTTTCCGTCGTAGTCCCCCACCTGCAAGAATCCCGTGGTCCCGGCAGTCCCGGCTGTTCCCCGGTTGAACGGTCCGGAAAGGGTCCCGTCTCCATTGTTCAAAAACGTATTGACCACTTTCGTGCTGCGGTTTCGCACGGCTCCATCGAGTTCGCCGTCGCTGTTGAAATCGTCGATAAAGACATCGTAATTGGCGGCGCTCCCCGGCAAGGCTCCCGTCTGAAACCAAGTGAACCCCGATTTGGTGTTTGTCCCCAATTTGAACTGACGTGTCGTGCCGTCAAAAAACAGAATGTCGTCCCGATCTCCGGTCGAATCGTCATCGGCAACATCGATTGTATCTTGATCAGAAACAAATCCGGAGGATTTCGCGGTCAGCGTGACGGTTTGCGTCCCATCCGCAAAGGGGTCGTCGACTCCCAGAAGATCGAACGTCAGTGACTTCATTCCAGCGGGAATGACCACGGTCTTCGCCGTAAAGAGTTCCCCCGGATCGGAATTCACGATATTGACCTGCAGGGCGTTGGTGGTTTCCGAATTCCGCGAAACTGTTGCCGTTGCTTTGCCCGCATTCTCCGACAAAGAGGCGGCGTTGATGGTGAGCATCAGCGTTGCGGTGTCATTATCCAGTACGTCGGCCACCACATTGACCGGGGGCAGGGCATTGTAGATCGGGTCTGCACTCATGACTTTATGGGAGATGACAGACTTGTGATTCCCTTCGGCAACGACATCGTCAAACGCGGTCACGGTGATCGTCTGGGCTTTGTTCCAGGATCCCGCGTTGAAGAACAAAGTGACTGGCAACCCGGGACCGGCTCCCACACTGGTTTGGGAATCCGGCATAATCTGGACCTGCACATTGTCAGTCGGTTCTGTGGCCAGGGCGACGGTGTATGTGTCCGTCGTTCCGCCTTCGGCGACCTGTGTGGATCCCCCCGATTCGAGGACAATCAGCCCCGCTGTGTCGTCGTCATTCACGTCAATCTTCTGGCTCGCGCTGACAAATGCCCCAGCGGAAGCCGAGATGGTCACGGTCTGCGTGCCATCGTCCAGATCATCATCCTGCGCCGAGATGGGAAACATCGCCGACGTTTTTCCCATGGGAATTGTCACCGACATGGGAACCGTTGCTTCTGACGTATCATCACTGGCGAGCGTGACCATCAAGTCGGCCGATGTGTCGGTATTCCGAGACACCGTCCCCATCGCGGTTCCCCCCGGCTCGCTCAGCGATGCCAGATCAATGGTCAGGGTCAATGTCGGGACATCATCGTCGGTCACGTCGATGGTGTCTGTCCCGTCGAGAAAACTGTTGGAAGTCGCGGTGATGGTCGCGGTTTGTGTGCCGTCAACAATGGGGTCGTCGACCCCGGTGATCGTAAAGGAGGCGGAGGCCATTCCATCCGGAATCGTGACGGTCATCGGAACACTTGCCTCGCTGGTGTCATCGCTCATGAGCGTGACGATCAAGTCTCCGGTCGGGATGGTGTTCCGGAAGACGGTTGCCTGCGAGGTCCCCCCGTTTTCGCTGATGCTTGCAAGGTCGATCGAAATCGAGAGCGTCGCCACATCGATGTCCCGAACCGTGACATCGTCCGATCCACTGACGAATCCAGCTGACGAAGCCGTGATCGTGACCAGTTGATCGCCGTCCACGAGGAAATCCTGCACGCCGTCAAGCGACAGCATGACGGTATCCTTTCCGGCCGGGATGAGTACACTTCCCAAAATGGCCGCTTCGGTCGGATCTCCGTTCGTAATCGTCACGAACAGGTCTGTGGTCGTGTCCGTGTTTCGTGTGATTGTGACCGTGGTCGTGTCCCCTTCGTTGATCGCATCCGGGGAAATGGACACCGATAACGTCGGCTCGCCGGCGAGTGTCAACCCGGCGTTCGGGTACGACCAGACGCCGCGTCCAAACGTCCCCACGATCAATAAGTCGTCCGCAGCGTCATAGACGAGTTCGGAGACCACAGCGTTGGGCAGATTGGTTCCGATTTCGGTCCACATCGTCGTGTTGTCGATTGCCATATCAACGGCAACTTCAAAAACCCCCAATGCGCCCCCCACGACGATGCGGTCAAATGCGCCGGGAACATACTCGATTGCGCGGATCGAGGACCCGGCCAGACTCATCAGATCACCCGTGACGTCAGTCCAACTGGCTCCAGCGTCGTTCGTGAAAAAGACCTGATTGCTGTCGATCACATACGCCCGCATCCAGTCGTCGGGATCAACGATAATGTCTCGCACGAACCCGCCCGGATAGCTTGCGGAAATGCTCGGGGCGACCGTTCCGGATGTCCGTACGTAGACATTCGATCCGCTGCCGACGTACAGGAGATCTTCGTTCGCAACTCCCAGTCGACTCCCGCCGTAGACAGCCGGAGCGGCGGTGCTGATCTGCGAGTTGATCCCGATGCCGGAGGAGATGTTGAAGACATCATTCCCCTGGTTGAAGGACTCCCAGAGATTGGATGAACCGCCGATGATCATACGGCTGGGATCGATGGTATTCAGAATCACAGGAGTGACGAATTGAACATCCGAGCTAACGGGAGTTCCCCCCCCGATCAGGTTCAATCCTACGGAACTCGAACTGACCAGTTGGCCGAATTCGTCAAAGATGCTCCTACGGAATCCCCCGAGATTCTGAGAACTACTGTAACGAACCGACTGATCGAAGGCCGCTCGGGTCAAATTGTCAACGGCGACATCCCCGCCGTCTCCGCCGGAGAAAAATTCCCAGACGGTCCCGCCGCGAGCATTCTGCATCTGCGTCCCATTGTCCTGGGCGCCGCCGATGATGCGGTTCGAGATCGTGTCGTAGGCGACGTCGTGAAACTCGATGACGCCGAGGTTCCCAGCCAGGGAGAACCAGTCGCCGGCATTGTCGCGGGGACTGGTGCGTCGAAAAATCCCGCCGTCGTCGGTTTCGATCAGGTCGCCATTGGCATCGAAGACCATTTCCCGGGAGTCGGCGTGGGTTCCGCTTCCGTTCGCGGTCCCCCCCTCTGGGTCGAAATCTGTCCGGTCGTTCGTGATGTGATCCCATTGAGGGGAGGGGACCAACTGAGGGTTGCGGCCAATTCCCGCATTGCCCCGAAAGATCGCTCCGCCAAAGGAATTGTCGCCGATGACATTCGGGATTTCCTGGCGATCTCCTCCGACAAAAATAATGTCTTCGTTCTCCGGATGAACCGCGATCGAAAAGTGAATCCGCCCCTGGGATCCGGTTTCGTCAACGTCTTTTCGGCTGGGATTCGGGCTGGTGACGGGAGTAAAGCTCCCCCCGGTCGTATAGGCCCCGTTCCCAGCGCTGTTCTCCAATTCGAATCTGTCGGCGCTAATGACCCGGACCGCAAACGTTCCATTGGCGGCCGTGTTGCCGCCGACCCCCGTCACTACGACGAAGTCGCCGTTCCCCAAGCCGTGGCCGGGAGCGGTAATCACGACCGGCGTCGTGTTGCTGGCGTCGGCGATGGGCTGCGCCGCCCCAAGCGGCAACACGGGAATGTCCATCTGCGTCCAGGAGGGGGCCATCGCCGTGGGATCCTGGGAATAGAAAATCCCCTGCGGTTGAGACCCGACAAGCACCGCGACATAGAGACGCCCCGTTCCGGGGTGGACAGCCATTTCGATATTGTTCGCCTGGTCCAGCAGCAAGTCCATCTGGGCGTTGGTCGCCATTCCGGTGATTTTCGCCCAAGTGATTCCAAAATCATCTGAACGATAGATTCCCCCACCTGTGGCTCCAATCTGTTCCCCAGCGGCGTAGAGCCGCTGGCCCGTCGCATCGCTCAAGTCGACAACCAGATCGGAGAAGTTGTCGTTGTCGAAGAAGTCGGCATCTTCCACAACGGAGAAGGTATTCCCAGTGTCTGTGCTGCGGAAGATTCCTCCGCCATTCACAGCCGACGTGACGACAATCGTTGATCCCCGGGCGGCGATTCCGGAGATTTCCTCTGACGTGCTGAGCCCCGCTCCGGGGACCTGCGTCCAGGTCAATCCGCCATTCGTGGTCCGATAGACTCGGCCATCGGTCCCGGAGACTCCGGCAAAACTGCTGTAAGAACTGGTCCCCGCGACGATGGTGTTAAACGTGGGATCACTGTAGTCGAATGCCATCGCCCCGATGGACAACGACTCCAGGAAGTCCGTTTGCGGAACCCAAGTCGGGTTGGTGGAAGTCGCATTCGTTGTTTTCCAGATCCCTCCGTTGACGGCTCCAATGTAAAGGATATTCGGGTTAGTCGGGTGGGCCAGAACGGTGTGGATCGCCCCAGTGATTTGATTATTCGGAAAGACATTCTCGACCTGTCCATCTTGCGTTGGGGCTGGCCCCTCAAACTGCCACCTTCCTGGCAAGGGAAGAATGTTGACGGCGTGATCCTCGACTTCGCCGATTCCCCCATCTCCAGTGGGCTGAAGCCCCCCCCCAATTGACAGACGAAAGCGGGCATACGAGTTTCCGGGGCTGGCCCCAATTGGAACCGGAAAGTTGATCGTGTTTGTCCCGGTGGTGACAGCGCCGCCGTAGATTCTTTCTGAGAAACTCCAGTTTCCATCACGATTGAAATCCAGCCAGGCATCCAGCCTCAACTGCGGCGGACCGACCGTGTTCACAATGTCGATTTCAAAACTCGAAGTTCCGCCTGGAGTCAGCGCCCCGAGGAAACGTACGCCGTCTTCATCGTTCGACGTCAGTCCGGTCGAGTCATCCAATTGTGCGCTAATATGCGGGCGACCATTGATATCCGGATCCACATCCGTTCCGATGCTCAATCCGTTCACGGCCGTATGATAGGCTCCGTTATTCGAAAATGTTGTGGGATAGCTGTTGGGAAACAGAGTCTGTTCGGCGGTCGGGGCATCCCCGAAGTCCCAGTTTTGGACAACAAATTCGCGGGTAATCACATTGTTGATCTCATTCGACTCCGCGATTTCATCGAGCGAATCGATTGTCACGGTGACCGTATGGACGCCAGATGGGAGGGTTCCAATGTTCCTTGAGAGAATGACGCCAAAATTCGGTGCCAAGGGCCCGAGTTTGGAGATCACGATCGGGACTTGCTTGTCGACCTGAAGTTCGACGGAGAACTCTTTGCCGGTATCCGAGAATCCCCCATTCAGAATCGGAATGTCAACGTTGATCGACCGTCCGGGGGCGATGAAATTTGCCGTCGTCCCAGTTGGCTGAGATGACGTGCGAATGACTAAGGCGTCATCAAATCCGCCAAAACCGTCAAAGGGAAGCAGATCGGGCGTTAACAGCGTGCGGTCTTCCAATCGCTCGAGTCGGCGCAATTCCACCTCATGGCCCGGTTCGATCGCGGAACCACGCCGACGGCGATTCTTCCCTTGGTGAAACGCTGCCAGAAGCCGGGCGGAAAACGTCAAACGGGAAGTCGATTGCTGCAACATGGTGGGGACCGCTGCTAAATAGGAAAGGGATCTCTCAATGATCGAAATGAATCCAATACAGGAAATGCGATCGGGAATACGAAAAAAACCGAGGAACGCTCCACCCAAATCGGCGTCGGGTTCCACAGGAAATGCTCTTTTCAACACAAACGATGGAAAACGAACAGAAACGCACGCCTCCATCAGATTCGAAACAGCGCGCGGAAAGGAAACTCGAAAACTTGAACTGGGGCTGCCCGAGAAGGTTTCCTGAATATACTTCGGGAAATTTCCTCAGGCCTTCTCCAAAATACGCCCAACTGACCTAATTCCGCCAGTCTAATAGGAGACGCTGACCAGAAGAAATCCCTCTCAATGAATTTTTTTGACGAAGGCCGTCGGCCGACCCGGGCCGAAATCTGCGGAAGTTTCGTCAGAAAAGGCCCCCATTCAACGGAAGCGTCACCGCGATCGATCAGATTGCCCTCGCCCTAAGACTCTCTCAGGTGCTTCATTGAAGCTGAGTTGACGGGCGCCTCATGAGCAAATCCGCTCTCGTTGTCGCTCGCGTTTTCTACTACAACCTGTCAATACAGAACAAACGGACCACTAGGCTGGAGAGTCTGCTTTCACGACCTCGGCGTTTGATTCGCGACGGGCTCTCCAATGGGGACCATTCATTTCTTGAAGCGTTTTGTCAACAACTTTCTTGGCAAATTGCCAATACCGGCCAGTATGTCGCAGAACGGCAATCGAACGCGGGTGTAACGAGAAGGTCTCCTGATCGTCCAACTTCTGGACGCTGCCGGCCGGCCAGGATGTGTCTAACTCGACAATCCACCGCCCCCAGGCTTCCGGCTGGGGCAAAGTAAACGAGATTCCCTGTTGCCGTGCGTTCAACAGCAGGAGCATCGTGCTGTCCGTGATCTGACGGCCATGCTCGTCGATCTCGTCGGACATGTCCCCATTGAGCAGCACTCCCAGGCATCGGGCATGCATCGAATGCCAGTCGGAATCCGACATCTCGTCCCCATCCGGCCGATACCAATGGATATCCTTCTGCGATCGTCCGCGAATCGCCTGTCCCTGAAAGAAATTCCTCCGCTGAAACACGGGATGCGCCCGCCAGAACCGAGACACTTTGCAACAGAATTTGAAGAAGTCTGATTGCTCTGTCGTCAGGTTCCAGTCCAGCCAGCTGAGCTCGTTGTCCTGGCAGTATGCATTGTTGTTGCCATGCTGCGTATGGCAAATCTCATCCCCCGACCGGATCATCGGAACGCCTTGCGACAGGAGCAGCGTGATCATCATGTTCCGCATCTGCTGGGATCGAAGCCGTTTGACAATGGGATCGTCCGTCTCTCCTTCGACACCGCAATTCCAGCTGTTGTTGTGCGAATCCCCGTCACGATTTCCTTCCCCGTTGGCTTCGTTGTGCTTCTCGTTATAGGAAACGAGGTCTCGGAGGGAGAAGCCGTCGTGCGATGTGATGAAGTTGATACTCGCGTAAGGCCGCCTCCCATCTCGTTCATACAAGTCGCTGCTGCCCGTGAGACGGGTGGCAAATTCGGAAACGGCATCGCCGTCTCCTTTCCAGAAGCGACGGACGTTGTCTCGGTACTTGCCGTTCCACTCCGTCCAGCCGACGGGAAAGTTGCCGACCTGATAGCCCCCTTCGCCGAGATCCCAAGGCTCCGCGATCAGCTTGACCTGCGACAAGACCGGATCCTGGTGAATGATATCGAAGAATGCCCCAAGTTTATCAACGGCGTGCAATTCCCTGGCAAGGGCACTGGCGAGGTCGAACCGAAAGCCATCGACATGCATCTCCGTGACCCAATAGCGGAGGCTGTCCATGATCAATTTCAGCACCCGGGGGCTGGTCATGTTCAGTGTGTTGCCACAGCCGGTGTAGTCCATGTAATGGCGAGGGGAGTTTCCGACCAGTCGATAGTATTGGGAATTGCCGAATCCACGGAGCGAGAGTGTCGGCCCGAGGTGATTTCCTTCCCCCGTATGGTTGTACACGACATCGAGAATGACCTCGATGCCGTGTCGATGGAATGTTCTCACCATCTGTTTGAACTCGCGAACGCAGCCGCTGGGAGTCTTGTCCGCGGCATATTCGAGTTCCGGGGCGAAAAAGCCAAGGGTGTTGTAGCCCCAGTAGTTCGTGAGATCCCGTTCCTCCAAGTGGCGGTCATCGGTGTGATGGTGGACCGGCATCAATTCGACCGCCGTCACCCCAAGCTTCTTCAGATGCTTAATGATTGGTTTGGTCGCAAGTCCCGCATACGTTCCGCGGAGTCGTTCGGGGACGTCGGGATGCCGCTTGGTCATCCCTTTGACATGCAGTTCATAAATGATCGTTTGATGCCAAGGCGTTTTCAGTCGCACGTCACCCCGCCAGGAAAATCGGGTGTCGACCACAGCTGCTAAGGGCGCACAGAACGCACTGTCTTGATCATTAAAGGACAAGTCGGCCTTCGGGTGTCCGATCTGATAGCCGAAGAGCGCGTCGTCCCAAGTGAGTGTTCTGCCGATGGCCTTGGCATAGGGATCCAGCAGGACCTTGTGGCAGTTGAATCGTAGCCCTCGCTCTGGATGATAGGGGCCGTGAACGCGAAAACCGTAAAGCTGTCCGGGCTTGAGTCCCGGCACGTAGCAATGCCAGATGAAATCCGTTCGTTCGTAAAGCGGGAGACAAATCGCTTCCCGCCGAGCATTGGGAGAATCGAAGAGACACAACTCCACGCGCGTGGCGTTCTGCGAGAAGACCGCGAAATTCACACCTTTTCCGTCCCAGGTGGCCCCCAAGGGGTAAGGGTTTCCTCGCCAAACTTTCATGCTGCTTGCCTCGATTTCGGTCAATCCCTGCCGAGCGTTGGCGAATTTTAAGGACTTTCCCGAATTGCACAATCTGGAGCCAATGGGATCAAAGGAGACTTGTGTGCGTGTCAGAAGTCGGTGGGAAACAGTGACATCAATCGCAATGGATTGGCCATCAGGAATGCGGACACGGATTTTCGCGGATCAAACGGATCGTCACGGAGGAATCCCTTGGAGGCTTTCATGAATCTCCCGTGAGACCGACTCCAGATTTCGGGAAGTGGCAAGGGGGAAAGCGGATGCGGCCATGGATTTCCTGCCAGGCAGATGATGGAGGGATCCGTGTGAATCCGTTTCAATCAGTCTGATCCGTGTCCGCTTTTCTTTGGATTCCAAAATGGGAACCGACAATTCGCATGCACACACAATGGAGACTGTTTTCATGCCTGGAGAGGAGTGGCAATCGTCGACGCTTGCTGATGTCTTGAATTGAGTTTGCACGATTTGGCATTGTTGAGTGGAAGGGGGAACGGGTTTCGTGAATTGGAGATCGAGATGATGGACAGACGAGATGAGGTCGGCTCCCTTCCATCCAGGAAGGTTTTCGCCAACGCCAACGTGGATGGGAAAGCGAAAGCCCATGGATGATTTGCAACGGACTGATCCCGCGTCGGCCAGCAGACGTCAGAAGAGACGATGGAAGCTCAAATGGCGACGTGCTCAAGTCTATCTGCTCTGGTGTTTTCTGCTCGGGTTCTTCGTCGCTCCGTTGATCGCCCCCACAGATGTTGCCCCGCCAGGGCCCCCCCCGATTCCGGCTTCACTTCTGGCCATTCAGTTTCTGGTGATTTCCGTTTTGCCGATCCCGTTTGTCATTCGTGATGAGCGGCGATCTCGAAGAGACTCAAATCTTGGACAAGGCGAACGGCCTGTAGCGGGACAGGCCGATGAACGAAGAAATCCTGGGCGACAGGATGCGGAGGATTGAAGCCGGTATTCAAACTTGTGACAATACTTTGATCAGTTCCGGCAATGTTTACGTTGGGGCTGACACGTCCAAGGTTCGTTCAATCCATTGATCCCTCGATTTCGTTGCCGGGCATGAATCGCACCCCCACACTTTGGTGGTCGTCGGCAGGTGTCTTTTTCGCACTTGTGGTGCCGATCTTCGGGAGTGTGATTGCCTCGGTCTTTTTCCCGGGATCTCAGTTCGCGAACATTCCGTTTCACTCGTTAGTGGAAACGTCCGGCGGGCTCATGGCCGTCGCGATTGCCGGGATTCTGGTTGTGGAATCCTCGCGGCAGCAATCGCGGGAACACTACTGGCCCATGGCCTGCGCTCTCATCGCGATGGGAGTGCTCGATACCATCCATGCGGCGGTTGAGCCGGGGAATGCCTTTGTCTGGTTGCACAGCATCGCGACGTTTATGGGAGGCCTGATCTTTGCCGGAGTCTGGGGTGCGCCCCATCTGAAATTCAACGGCAACCACCGGTCTTGGCCTTGGATCGTTTTCACGGCAACGTGCGGATTCGGTGTTGGCAGTTGCCTTTGGAATGACGCATTGCCCCAGATGGCGGTCAACGGGGAATTCACGACGCTGGCCCGACTCCTCAATGTCTTGGGAGGCGTCGGATTTTTCACGGCTGGTGGATTTTTCGTGTTCCGGTTTTGGAAAAACGCTCAATGGGAGGACTGGCTCTTTGCGGTGCATACCATCCTATTCGGTGCGGCAGGAGTTCTGTTTGAGTTATCCGCCTTGTGGGACTTTGCGTGGTGGTGGTGGCACGTGCTGCGATTCGTTGCTTACGTCGCAGCTCTAAATTTTGCAATCCGCACCTATCTCGATGCGGAATGGGAGTCGTTGCGGCTCAACCAGGAGCTACAGGTTGTCAACGAACAGTTGGATGAGACGATCGCCCAGCGGACTCGCGAATTGTTCAAGAGCGAGGAGCGGTTTAAGCTGGCGGTCGAGGGGTCCAGTGATGGCCTCTGGGACTGGAACGTGGAATCAGGTGAAGTCTACTACGCGGCTCGTTTCAAGGAACTGCTCGGTTATCGGAACGATGAGTTTCCTCACCTGTTTACGGAGTTTGAGCGCCGGCTGCATCCCGATGACCATGACCGAATCCTGGCCGCCATCGGCCGTCACCTCGAACAACGTGAGCCTTACGACGTCGAATACCGATTGAAGCACAAAGATGGGGAGTACCGTTGGTTTCGAGCACGCGGACAAGCGATTTGGAATCCGTTGGGAAAACCCGCGCGCATGGCCGGTTCGATCACCGACATTCACGATCAGAAAGAGGCGGAAGCCGCTTTGGAACATGAACAGTTCCTATTGCAAACTCTGCTCAATCACCTGCCGGAAGCCATCTATTTCAAAAACGCCGACGGCCGCTTTCTTAGGGTGAGCCAGACACTTGCAGCGTTTCTTGGAGCCAGCGAAGCGTCAGAGGTGCAGGGGAAGACGGACTTTGACTTTTTTCCGAAAGAGTACGCCAGCCGAGCCCAAGAGGAAGAACGCGAAATCATGGAGACACAAGTTCCCATGTTGTCGCGAGAGGAACACCCCGTTTGGCCGGATGGAACAGACTCGACCGTCCTGACTTCGAAGATCCCCTTGAGAAACCGGCTGGGGGAAGTCATCGGGACGTTTGGAATTTCCCATGATGTGACCGCCATCAAGCAGGCGGAGGATCGTTTTCGCACGGTCGTTGATGCGACACCGAATCCCGTCTTGCTGGTGGGCGCCGACGGACGAATTCAACTCGTCAATCAGGCGATGACAGAGACCTTTCAGTATTCCAGTGAGGAATTCCTGGGAATGTGTGTGGATCATCTCGTTCCAGAGCGATTTCGGGAGGCACACAGTCAACGTCGCCAGAGCTACTTCGACAGTCCGGGGTCCCGGTTCATGGGGAAGGGGCGGGAACTCGCGGGACTCCGTAAAGATGGTTCCGAATTTCCTGCGGAAATCACCCTCCGCTTTATTCCCAGTGAAGAGGGTCCACTCGTTCTGGCGAGCGTCTTTGATCTGACGATGAGGAAGCAGGCCGAGGAAGCACTGCGAAAAGGGAAAGATGCCGCTGAAAAGGCCAATCAGGCGAAGAGCGATTTTCTCGCGAACATGAGCCACGAAATTCGGACGCCGATGAACGCAGTGATCGGAATGTCCGAGTTGCTGCTGGACACGGAGTTGTCTCCATTACAAAAGGACTACCTCACAATCGTTCTCGAATCTGCGGAATCCCTTCTAACGATCATCAATGAAATCCTCGACTTCTCAAAAATTGAAG